>UQKY01000002.1 GCA_900541785.1 uncultured Collinsella sp. | reverse complement strand
CGCAACGCGTTGCGCTGAGTCCTGAGGCTGTTGCAATGAAAATGAGAATCAAGGAGATGCACCCATTCGCGGCGCATTTTGTGCAATCTGGGAAAACGCGAGCAGTTTGCTTGTATAATGAGCAACGTCGAAAGATACAAAAACCTGTACTTTTGCGACTGCGCCTAGCTGCGAGCGAGAAGCCTGTTCTTAACGCCCCTGCATCCGCGTGTGTCGCGGATGCAAGTTAAGGGGGCGAGAGATGGAACAGACAATGCGGCGCCAAGAGCAGCTGCCCGGTGCCTTTAACGGCGCTATTACCAACAGCCAGCACGGCCGCGTCCGCTGGTATCTGGTCCACACCCCCCATGGAAAAGAGCGCGAGACCTGCGAAAAGGTCCGCCGCATTATCCCGCACGAGCTGATGCAGGACGCTTTTGTGATGCAAAAGGAGTTCTGGTTTAAGCGGGACGGCTCCTGGTCGCTCCAAACCAAACCCATGTACAAGGAATATTTCTTCGTCGCCGCGCGCGATGCCGCCGCGCTCGACAAGGCTTTGGCCCAGTTGAGCTTTGGCTGCCGCATTGCCGGCAGCAGGGAGCGGGCCTATGCGTCCATGCCGGACGATGCGCAGGACTGGTACCGCAGCGTGCTCGACGACGACGGCGTGGTGCGCAACAGCGTAGCCCGCATAGAAGACGGCGTGCTGCACATAGAGCAGGGACCCTTGGTGGGGCAAGAGGCCCGTGTAAAGAAGATCGACCGTCATAAGCGTTGGTGCCTGGTAGACGTGGGCGAAGGTGACTCCGCTTTTAGGGAGCTGCTTCCGCTGGACGTGCCCAGTAAGACGTAAGGGGACGTCGCACTGGTAATTCATTCGCATTTTGAATTCATCGATTGGGGGATCCCTGGGAACAGGGACGTGGATTTGAACTTGACTACTAACGAAGCGACAAGGCAAAACGCGCCGGTGGGAGCCGCGCTAGCTGTTCAGAAGGTGCAACCGAGCGGTACGTTGGCCTACCGTTTTTTAAAGAGGCTGTTTGATTTTGTTTTCAGCCTTTGCGTGAGCGTGGTGCTGGTAATTCCTGTGGCCATAGTTTGTGCGTTCATTTGCCTTGAATCTCCTGGAAACCCGCTGTACGCACAGGAACGCGTCGGCAAGGGCGGTAAGACTATCAAGATCCTTAAGCTTCGTAGCATGGTCGCCGACGCTGGCAATGTACAGAAGTATCTAAGCTCTGAGCAGCTACATCAGTGGGAAGTCGAGCGCAAGGTCGACGATGATCCTCGCATTACGAAAGTCGGCCAGTTCATTCGCAAGTGCTCTATCGACGAAGTTCCGCAGTTCCTGAACGTGCTGAACGGCGATCTTTCCGTCATCGGACCGCGCCCCATTACAAGAGACGAACTTGAGCAGCACTTTTCGGACGAGGAAAAGGCTGAGTTGCTTTCTGTCCAGCCCGGCATCACGGGTTTATGGCAGGCAACCGACCGCAATGCTGCGACGTTCGAGAGCGGTCTGCGTCAGAAAATTGAACTTCATTACGTGCACAACCGCTGCTTTCGCATGGATTGGAAGTGCTTTACTGGCACCTTTGGCGCCATGTTCGGCAAGAAGAGGACGGGGCGTTAGATGGCTAATCCAATTCGTGTCGCACAGATAGTCGGAAAAATGAATGGCGGCGGCGTTGAGGCCGTCGTTATGAATTACTACCGTCATATCGATCGCAGTAAAGTGCAGTTCGATTTCCTTGTCGATTCCGATTCGACTCTTGTGCCCCGCGAGGAGATTGAATCGCTCGGTGGCCGAGTCTTCGAGATTCCGCCCTATCAGCATGTAATTGAATACCAGCGAGAGCTCCACCGTCTTTTTAAACAAGAGGGCTGGAAGATCGTGCACAGCCACATCAACGCGCTTTCGGTCTTTCCGCTTCGTGCTGCGAAGAAGGCGGGCATTCCTGTGCGTATCGCCCATAGCCACTCTACGAGTGGTAAGGGTGAGTATGCCAAGAACGCCCTTAAGACCGTGCTGAAAACCCAGGCAAATCGATATCCCACGAATAAAGTTGCCTGTAGTGAGTTTGCTGGGAAATGGCTGTTTGGCCGCAAAACGTCATTTTCTGTTATGAATAACGCCATTGATTTAAGCCAGTTTTCTCCTAATCCAGATAGTCGAATGCATGTTAGGAAACAGCTCGGCATTGCAGACGATACCTTCCTTATTGGACACGTCGGAAGGTTTGTCGATCAGAAGAACCATGACTTTCTATTAGCTGTTTTTAGAGAGGTTCTTTCCCATGAGCCAAATTCAGTGCTCGCACTTGTGGGAAACGGTCCACTGCTGGAGCATGTTAAACAGATGTCAATTGATTTGGGCATATCGAATTCTGTCTTATTTCTAGGGATTAGATCCGATGTTGCAAGTTTATATCAAGCTTTTGATGTCTTTTGTCTTCCAAGCAAATATGAAGGACTTCCCGTTGTTGGAGTTGAATGCCAAGCTAGTGGAACTCCAATCTTGGCATCGGATGCAATCACATCTGAAATCAAATTGACTTCCCTTATGGAGTTTGAGCGGTTGAGTTCTAGCCCTCAAAAATGGTGTGAGCATTTGATCTCCATGAGGAAGATAGACGCTGATCCAAATGATTCAGAGAGCTTGAAGGCTTTTGATGTGTCTGCTGCTTCAAAACGTCTCGAGGATTATTACTCCCACTGTCTCAAAACGGTGTCGCCTAGTAAAGCGATTGTAGATAAATAGAGGTTTGGAGAAAACCAAAACTATGAAATTGAGTTTTATTGTTCCTATTTATAACGTGGAGGATTACCTCCTCGATTGTTGTAAAAGTATCTTAAATCAGGTTGACAGTACTTGTGAAGTTCTTCTTGTGGATGACGGCTCGACTGATAGGTCTTCGCAAATTGCTGATGATATTGCACGCGAACATGATCGTGTAACTGTTATTCATAAGGAAAACGGTGGCTTAGCTTCTGCTCGAAATGCAGGATTAGATGTTGCTTCAGGAGATTACGTTGCGTTTGTTGATTCGGACGATCTAATTTCTGAGAACTGCCTCCCCGCTATTCTCCATGAGCTTGAAGATACTAAGCCTGATATTTTGTTTCTGGATAGCTGCAAGCTATACCCTGATGGAGTTAAAAAATCAATCGGCTATCATATTGAGCCCGGTTTCATTAATCAAAAAATCAAGAGCGAAGTTCTTTACTACTTGTCTAGACTGCCTAAGTTTCCTGACAGCGCATGTATGAAAATATATAGACGTGCATTTTTGTTTAACTGTGGGCTTAGGTTTCCTGAGGACGGACGTGTCTCAGAGGACCTAAATTTCGTTATGAATAGTCTTCTTGACGCTGAGACTTATTCTGCACTTGATTTGAATTATTACGAATATCGTCAGAATAGAGCGGGCTCTATCACTGATGCAGTTGGTCTCAAGCATTTTCAAGGCCTCCAGCAGTTTATCGAAGATGCTATTCCCGTTCTTTGTGACTCTGACTATAGGCCCAAGAATAATGATTGTGCTTGCTGTTTAAGTTTCGTTGCGTATGAGTACTCAATTATGTTGTGGATGCTCAGTACAATTCCGGGCTCAAAATTAGACGAAGCCGTCGCGTATTTAACGAACTATCGATGGCTTATGAATTATGCGGGTGGAAGAAGGGCCCAAATGACTCGTACCGCGCTGAGTCTTTTGGGGGTACGGAAAACATCTTCCCTGCTTAGCATTTATATGAAAGTGAGGCGAAACTAATGAAAGCTGCTATTGTCACGCTTCATCGGGTTTACAACTACGGTTCTGTTTTGCAGGCATACGCAACCCAAAAGGTATTCGAAAAGCATGGCTGTGAGACGAGCATTGTCGACTATATAACTGAGCAGCGAACGCTAAAACGTATCTTCTTCAAACCTCCCGCTGATCCTAGCATCAAAGGCGTTAAAAGGGTTGTCTATCAAATTGCTAAAATTGGCTCGCTTGCACTTAAAGAACTCACTTTTGGCTCATTTGTACGGAAGACAATGCGGCTTACAAAGCGATATGTGACCGCCGACGATTTAGCTTTAGACCCTCCCCGCGCCGATGTCTATGTGAGCGGAAGCGATCAGGTTTGGAATAGTAAATATAATGAAGGGATTGACAGGGGCTTTTTCCTGGATTTTGTTCCTTCGGGTCGAAAGAAAATTTCTTTTGCGTCTAGTTTCGGCAAATCTGCACTCGACGAGTGGGAAAAAGAGCAGACGCGTTTCTATTTGAGTCAGTACGCTGCCATTTCTGTTCGTGAGGATTCTGCTGTAGAAATAGTGGAGGACCTTGGTGTGCAGGGCGCTGTGCAGGTCATTGATCCAACACTACAGCTTACTAAATCGGAGTGGCAACCACTTGCGTCTCCTCGTTTGGTTAAGGAGCCCTACTTGGCTCTTATGCTTCTTTACAATGAAGACAATGGTGCGACGGAAATTGCTCGTCAAATTGCCGACGAGAGGGGCTTGAAGCTCGTTAAGATTTCATGGGAAATGAAAAAGCCCGAGGCTGTTGATAAGTTGTTTACGCATAGGTCCCCAGCAGATTTTCTATCCCTGTTTTCCAATGCCGATTTTGTTGTGACCAACTCGTTCCATGGACTTGCTTTTTCTCTGATTTTTGAACGCCAGTTTTTGGTTGTTCCTAGAAATGAGTTTAACTCCAGAATTGATTCGCTTCTCAGCCTAGTTGGTTTGTCGGATCGACTTGTAAAAAAGCCTTTAGACTCTAATCAATCTTTGCCTGTCATTGATTACTCGCATGTAAACAAGGCGCTTAATGCTGCGCGCCTTGATGCGGATAGATATATCGACGAGGCGTTGGGTGAATAAATGTTTAATGTATTACACGTGATGTATGGGGCTGATGCCGGCGGCATTTCATCAGTTATTCTTAATTATTACAGGCACCTTGTGGAACATGGCTTTCATTTTGATTTGGCATTAACTTCAGATCAAATTGGTCTTAATGCCAAGCGCTTTCGTGAGCTTGGTTCCCACATATATCGACTTCCTTCGAAGAGCGAGGGAATTGGTGCCTATGAGACAGCCTTAGCCAATCTGCTTAAGTACAATTCCTATGATGCGGTTCATGTTCATGAAAATGAAACGTCTTACGTTGCCCTTCGGGTTGCTCGAAAGTGTGGTGTGCCTGTTAGAATCGCGCATTCCCACACTACATCACCGTGTTATTCATTTCGCGACCATTTAAGAAGGGTTTCCGGCTGTGTTCTAAATGGCCGTTATGCTACATGCTTAGTCTCCTGTGGGAAGCTTGCCGGTGAACGCGTTTTCGGTAAATGGCGTTGGCGAATGGGGAAGGTGCAGTTTTTGCCCAATGCCATTGATACTGGTTCATATACATTCGATCCGTCCGTTAGGCGCGCCGTGCGTCAGGAGCTTGGGTTCAACGAGGAATTCGTTGTTGGTATGGTTGGCAGACTGTCTAAACAAAAAAACTATCCCCTTGCGCTGAAAATAGCGAGCACTTTTGACAAGAATTGTAATGTGCGATTTGTTGCGGCTGGAAACGGCGAGCTTGAGAGTGAGATATCCTCTGCGATTGAGGCATGTGGATGCGGCGATCGATTTAAGCTCCTTGGAAGACGATCTGATACCGCAAGGTTGTATCAGGCGTTTGACGCGTTCATGTTGACTTCTCTGTATGAGGGTTTTCCGGTTGTTGGCGTTGAGGCTTCGGCTTCGGGGCTTCCCCTTCTTGTTTCTCAAACGATTACGCCTGAGCTTAAAAAATGCGGCGAAGTGTCTTATTTGCCGCTCGATCGTCCTGATTTGTGGGTGGATGAGATCAAAAGACTCTCAATGATTTCTCACGATTTGCCGAGGACTAACCGGTCTAAGGCAGCCGGTTTTGATCTTGAAGATTGCTGGAGAATTCTTGCCGGGATTTACTGCGGGGAATTAAATGTCTAGTTTTGCTTTGAAAAAACGCGGATTAAATTCTGCGAGGCGTTCGTTATCGGTGCTTTTCTTGTTTCTGCTTATAGGTTTGATTTATGTGACATTTGGCAATCTTCTAGCAGGTGCTGGCCGAATTGTTCCCTTTAGAGATCAGTTGAAGATGGCAATGTCCGCAGTCGGATTGTGCGTATTGCTTCGCCTTTCTTGTCGTGCAGACCTTGTATTTGGCAAGGACATGCTCGGACTTTTATTGGTGTTTGGTATTGTAATTTTGGTACCAACTTGCTTCTATTACCTCAGTGGGTGCGTTAGTTTTCAGTACGGTTTGCTTCAAATATCCTTATCCATTCTATGGATTGCTGTTTTCGCTCTTTCCTATTGGTCTGGATATAAGAATCCCTTTCTACTTGAACGACTTGGATGGATGGGCCTTGCAGTCCCTATTGTTTTTGTGCTCTTCGCCGGAGTTAGAACCCATATCAATGAGATTGGTTGGACAGAATCTGTAACTATGGCGTACTACGCCCTGTTTCTGCTGCCTTTTGTCTTACTGTTGCACAATAAAACAATTCGTTGGGTATTTGTTGCAATAATTTTCGCCACACTTCTCCTGTCTTCTAAGAGAGGTGGATTCATTGCTTTTTTCCTGGCTCTTATTGTTTATGCCGTGGTTGAGTGGCAGATGGCTGAAAAGGGAGATCCCAAAAGGGTCCTGCTTATCCTTGGTTCCGTAATACTTGCGATGGCTTTCTACTATTTTTTCACTTCATTTACAAAAGCATACAATCTGGCAATGTTAGATCGTCTTGAAAATCTTGCAAATGATGATGGCTCGGGTAGACCGGATGTCTGGGCTTGTGTCTGGAGAATGATACTAGCTTCTGATCCAATGTCACTTCTTATTGGCCATGGTTTTAATACGGTATTTCGAGCTTCCCCTATGGGCCTTAGCGCTCACAATGACTTTCTTGAAGTCATTTATGACTATGGCCTTCTTGGGTTTTTACTTTATTTGCGACTTTATTATCACGTCTGGCAATTGTATCTGCGTGTCAAGTCCGATTGTTCTCAGCTCGCGCCGGCATTCGCAGCATCTCTGGTGCTGATGATTTTCATGTCGTGTATGGCGCACTTGATTATTTACCCAACTCATTTTTTGCTTCTGTGTATGTTTTGGGGCGTTATTGCCGGCTATCTTAAATCGAAGGGATCTGTGAGTCCTCGTGGATATATGTAGTGATTTAGTCAGCATTATTGTTCCAGCGTATCAGGCTGAAAAACATCTGAAAGAGTGCGTTTGTTCTCTTTTGAACCAGACCCACCGCGCAGTTGAAATAATTGTTGTTGATGATGGCTCGACCGACGGAACCTCGGCGATAGTTTCAAGAATGGCGGATTCTGACAATAGGCTGCGGCTTATAACGCAGAAGAACGGCGGTGTCAGTTCTGCGCGAAATCATGGTATTGCTGCGTCCCGTGGTTCTTACCTGATGTTTGTAGATGCCGACGATTGGATTGAGCCATTTGCTGTCGAGACGCTCTTGGCTGCTATAAAAAATAACGGAACTGATGCTGTCTACTGCAGTCAGTACTATGACAGCAACGGAGTTTTATGTGCCAGTGAAACCTGTATCTCCAGATTCGACAGTATCGATGCGTCCGTATTACTTAAATATCAACTGGACTTTCGCTTCATTGCATGTCCCTGGCTTTGCCTGATGATTAGGGATGCGGCTGCGGGGTGCGCATTCCCAGAAAATGTACATATTCTAGAAGACTGGTTCTTTAACGTTGAACTTCTAAATAATTCGCGCTTCATTTCAGTAATTGATACAGCTTTTTATCATTATCGCTCTACTGAGCAAAGCGTAAGTCGTTCTGCCTTGAATGAAAAAAAGTTTAGCTGTATGGAGCTTCCAAATAAGGTCGTTTCGCTCCTTGGTCTTCAAGGCGAGAAAGCTAACTCATTGCGTTTGCGATTAAACGTTGGCTTAATCCGGCACCTGTTAATCATCGCTGCCGCTTCCGGCTTCGCCGATGAATACTGTCGCAAGAAGATGGCGAACTGGGCACGATCGACGCTAGGTGAAGCGTTTGCTTCGCCCGATTTGCCCCTTAAGCTTAAGAGCTATGTGCTTCTAGGATCAATTTCGCCGCGTTTGTTTGCATTTATCTTTCACTTTAAAAGGAAGGCATTCCATGACTAAGGCTGGCATTGTTACATTCCACTGTGTTCCCAATTATGGGGCCGCTCTTCAAGCATTTGCTCTATCTGAAAAGTTAAAAAAATACTACGACGAAGTTAAAGTTATTGATTATTGTCCTGGCTGTCTTTTGTCTGACTACGAAACGTTTGATATATCTGGACCTAAAGCGTTCATTGGCAGCACTCTTACTGCGCCCGCTTGTGTTCGTAAGAAAAGAAAGTTCAAGCGTTTTGTCTCAGAGAGGATGGACTTGGAGCCGTGGCCTGCTACTGACGAGGTCCTCCATTCGTTCGATTCCGTCTTCTGTGGGAGCGATCAAATTTGGAATTCGGAAATTACAAAAGGAATCGATCCCATGTACTTTGCCGACCGGTTTCCGGGGAGCGTCATTAAGGCATCATACGCTGCCAGTATAGGCAAATCGGCTCTATCTGATGCGGACTGCAAAGCTATGCTGCCTTTGGTTTCAAGGCTAAATCGTATTTCCGTTAGAGAACCAGAAGCAGCGGGCTTGATTGAGAAATTGACCGGTAATAGGCCTGAGGTGGTTGTCGATCCTACCATCCTTGCGGGTAAAGAACTATTCGCTCCCATTGTAAAGTCTCTCCGCGATAGGCCTTACGTCCTTTATTACCAACTGGCAAGGAAGGACAACCGCGCTCTATCTTTGGCCGATAAAATCGCACGTTATAAAAATCTCGATCTTGTCGGACTGAGCGGCAACAGAGGGCTGCAAATTGGAAAAGGTCATGACGTTATTTGCGATGCTGGGCCTGAAGAATTTGTTTCCCTCATCGCGGGTGCGGATTACGTTGTTACCGACTCTTTCCATGGGACCGTCTTTTCTCTTCTATTCCATAGGCCATTTGCGTCCATTCCTAAAGCTACCCGAGGTGGGAGAATTACCAACCTTCTTGATATTGCTGGTCTAAGGAACCGCTATACGGATCGTTTTGATAGAGATATTTTGCTAAAGGATATTGATTGGGGAAATGTCGACAATTTGCTTGCTCGCGAACGCGAGGTGTCTGAGCATTTCGTCACATCTATTAAGGGTGATTTCTAATGATGGTCCTATTTACCAATAAACGAGATTGCTATGGGTGCGGTGCTTGCGCCTCTGTGTGTCCGCGTGGTGCCATCAAAATGGTCCATGACAAACATGGCTTTTTGTACCCCGTTATTGACTCTGAGAAGTGTATCGACTGTCATCTTTGTGATCGTGTTTGTCAAATTGGCAATGAAGTTGACCTCCTGACACCATATCCCAAAGCAACATACGCTGTAAAAAACGAGGATGTAATTCGGTCTCGATCGTCTTCGGGAGGAGCTTTTACTGCTCTAAGTGACAGCATTCTTAAGGGCGGCGGTCTAATTGTGGGTGCTGCTTATGACGAGTCGATGTGTGTTCGGCATAGAGTGGCTGGCGAAGTTACTTCTCGTGATTCGATGCGTGGAAGCAAATATGTCCAAAGTGATATTTCTAATGTCTTTAATGAGTATAGAAATTTAAGTGGTAAGAAGGTTCTGTTTACAGGGACCCCATGCCAGATCGCTGCATTTAAGCTGGTAGCAAAACTGCTAAGAGTGAATTCCTCGAATTGGGTTTATGCCGACCTGGTGTGCCACGGCGCCCCCTCTCCGGCGGTTTGGGGCGACTATGTGAGGTCTCTTGAGAAAAAGCAGGGATCTCGTTTGGTTTCATATTCTTTCCGTAATAAAGATGCCGGATGGCGTGGCTACCATATTCGAGCGGAGTTTGAAGATGGATCCGTTTTACTGGATGATAGTTCCGAAGCGCGTGGCTTTGCTGTTGTATTTTCAAAAAGCCTCGGGTTGAGGCCGTCGTGCTATCACTGTCCTTATTCACGCATGCAGCGAGTAGGCGATTTGACGATTGCGGATTACTGGGGAATCGAAAAGGATGATCCTGAGTTTTCTGACAACGTCGGAGTATCCATGGTCTTCGTGAATAGCGAACAGGGCGGGACGTTACTTGCTGACTCAAGTGAGCGCTTAACTCTTAAGGAAGAGACTAAGACTCCTGCTCAAAGGAATCTGCATAATTCAACTGACTATCCGCAGTTTGATTACGATTCATTTTGGACAGCCTATGAGAATGGCAGTTGGGGCGGGGTAGCTTCCCGATTTGGTTATGTCGGTAAATCAGGAAAACTGTATCGCCTTGTTGACAAGGTAAAAACAAAGGTGAGGAGGGCATGAGTTTCACCTATGGGTAAATATAAAAAACTTGGCAAAAATGTCGGTCTAATTACGATCGGGAACTTCGCGTCCAAAATAATGTCATTCTTCATGCTGCCGCTCTATACTGCCGTGTTGTCAACAGCGGAGTACGGTACTGCGGATTTAATGACGACGACAGTTAATCTTCTCTCGCCTTTCTTTACGCTTCTGATCAGTGAGGCCGTAATGCGATTTGCCCTTGATCAAGATGTAGACAAAGGGCAAATATTTACCATCGGGCTGATTGTGACATGTGGCGGCTTTATTGCCATGTGCGCTGCTTCCCCGCTTGTTCTTTTGAGTGAGGACATGGCACCGTATCTGGGCTATTTTCTTGCGTACTATTTCTTTACATGCCTTCATCTTCTTGTCTCTCAGTTTGTTAAGGGAATTGAAAACATTGCGATTTATTCAATTAGCGGCGTGTTTCAAACCATTATTTTCATTGCATTAAACTTGGTATTTCTTTTAGGTCTACACCTTGGTGTTACGGGCTATATGCTTGCCATGCTGGTGGGTGAGGCCGCTACAAGCGTTTTACTTTGGATCGGTGCCGGCCTTAACGGCTTTTTGGTTAAACCAGCCTCCATTGATAAGAATTTGTTTAGGGATATGCTTCGCTATTCTGTTCCGATGATTCCCAATTCGATTAGTTGGTGGATTAGCAATTCTTCTGACAAATATTTGTTGACGATGTTCGTTGGGGTTGGTGTTACGGGTGTGTACTCTGCCGCTCAGCGTATACCTTCCTTGTTTGCCACCGTTTCAACAATTTTTATGAGTGCATGGCAGATTTCGGCCGTAGAGGATTTCGGTTCTCAAGAATCGAGACGGTTCTACAGCAACATTTATAAACAGTATTCCACGTTTAATTCTCTCGTTGTTGGTGTGCTGATTTGCGGTTGCGAACTTCTGGCAAGCATTCTCTTCTCTAATGACTTTTTTAATGGCTGGGTTCTTGTTCCGGTGCTGTTGATTGCTTTCGAGTTTTCCGCTATGTCTGCATTTTTGGGATCCATTTACACTTCAGCTAAGAGAACCAAGATGTTGTTTGTATCAACAATGTTTGCTGCTGTGCTTAACATTGTTTTGAATGTCATGTTGATTCCTTCGCTGGGTGCCATGGGGGCTTCTTTGGCTACTCTCGCTAGCTATGTTTCAATTTGGGCATTGCGTCTTTGGGATACGAGAAAGATCATTCGTCTCGATATTGAGCTTGTACCTGATTTAATTTCATACTTTATTCTCGCTGGAATGTCTATCGTGATGATAGCGCACGTTCCGCATCGTTTTCTTATTGCACTTGCCCTTCTCATTGTCATGCTATTTGTCAATCGTCGTGTTGTCATGAAATTAACTGAAGTTTGCCTTTCAGTTCTTAGGTCAGCTCTTGGAAAGGCTCATCAATAATGGAAACCCCATATAACTCTAAAGATAATTGCTGCGGGTGCGGTGCGTGTCTGCGGGTTTGCCCAAAAGACGCAATTTCTTTTCGCAAGGATTTGGACGGATTTGTCTATCCAAAAATCGATAGTTCACTATGCATCGATTGCGGAGCATGTGTTAAGAAATGTGACTTTGGCAAGACTAAGAATTCGCATAATTCCGTGTCGCCAAAGGCTTTGGCTTTTGTTAATTCCAATAAGGATGCGTTGCGCAGCAGTGCTTCTGGAGGAGCTTTTTCTGCACTTGCAAAACATGTTCTCGATAATGGGGGCGTTGTCTACGGCGCGTCTTGGGGTAAAGGAATGAAGCCCGAGCATGCACGTATTGCCGATTGGTCCGATATTTCTAGAGTTCAGGGCTCAAAGTATGTTCAGAGCGACTTAACACCGATTTTATCTAAGTTAAAACAAGATGTATCCGAGGGGTCTGGTGTTCTATTTTCTGGTACTCCATGTCAATGTGCTGCCGTAAGGTCTCTGTTTGGGCGCAAAACCCCAGATAATTTAATCTGCGTTGAACTCATTTGTCATGGGGTGCCGAGCGCGAACCTATTTCTTGATTTCGTTGGATATCTTGAAACCAAGGTGAATGGTGAGATCGTTGACCTTAGGTTCCGCGATAAGAATAGAGGCTGGGGCGCTTTGCTTGCCGTTGACTTTAGGGTTTCAGGCGGCAAAGTAAAAACACGATATTTTAAGCCCGAAGAGGTCTACTACTACTACTACTTTTATCGAGGAATGTTTTTCAGAGAATCCTGTTACTCCTGTCCTTATGCAAAGAGAGAGAGGTATTCTGATTGGACGATAGGCGATTTTTGGGGCGCTGCAAAGTACTGCGAGAATATTGACACTTCTAAGGGCGTTTCGGTAATCATTGCATCAACGGATAAGGGCATTTCGCTTGTAAATGAGCTTAGGAACGATGGTGTAATTAAAGAGGTGCCGATGGATGATGTTGTGCGTGAAAATGGCCAACTCGTGCACCCATCGGCTAAGCCCGATTGTTACAACGAGCTTATGGCTGAGTATCGATCTTTAGGGGCAGCGGCTTTCGCTTCGAAATTTGAAAAGGATAATTGGAAGCTTGTTTTCAAGGGACGCCTGAAGAGAAGCATCCCGCTCTGGCTAAAGAAGGCCATTCATTCCTAGATTTAGAGTGTCCATTGGGCTTGCTAACCTTTTTATTATCAGTGGGGAATGCACCGATTTTCTCAAACTGCTGTTGTTATGTCGTTGAAAGGGGTCATTGATGACGGGGCGGGGACGTCGCCAACGAGATGAAGAGTGGACCCGGAAGTTCGCTAAGCTTCTTCGTTTGGTTGTTGAGACTAATAATATCAACCTCGACCATCTTGATAGCGATGCCCGCATATTAATGAGTGCTTTTCGAACTTGGGTGTCAGGGAGAAATCTGCCCGGTCCTTCGTACTTTAATTTGCTACTGTCGTTCATTGCTCCTAGGGTCAGTGATTCATCTGGACCTATAATTCTTGAACGTGTGTTTTCGGACTGCTCCAATACGCAAGCCTGGGATGCGGTTGAGTCGTATTCCGTGTTTGAGGGGGATATGCAACGATATACTCCTGCAGTGTTAGAGATTTATTGGCGTATGGGCAGAAAGATGGTCCCATTGCCTTTAACTAGCGATAACGCCGCTGGTCCTTCTGGAAAAACTGTTGCAGTTGTGTTTGATTTCGTGGGCACTCTTTTGCCCAAGATCGATGCTGACAGTAGCCTTCGTTATATCTGGCTCGAATCTGGCCAAGATAAAGCCCGATTCCAGAATATCCTTGCGCATTATTCTCACGATGCTGATGACAGGCGAAGCTATTTTCAGCAGGCTACGGAATTATTCAGGGAAGCTCGTATTACCAAAGATGACATCACGCGCATCGGAAAGGAAACTCGTCTAATTCCGGGTATTTGCGACGTGTTTAAGGTGCTTAACGATGCGGGCGTTCTGATTTGGATAGTCTCACGTTCGGAGAGGCAGTTTATACGCGCGGCCCTTGGTGATCTTGCTTGCTGTGTGGAGGAAATCAAGTCCAATCAATTCCTGTTTGATTCTGAAGGCGTTGTTGATGGTATCCGCATTAGTCCTTTTGACTACGAGGGCAAGCGAAGGTTTGTTAGTAGGGTTGCAGGGGATCTTGGTGTTTCACCCCAAGACATTGTGTTTGTTGGAAACTCGAATAACGACGCATCTGTTAGAGGCAGCGGTGCAGTTACCGTTTGTGTGTCTCCCTCTAATACTACGGGGACAGATCGGTCGTCTTGGACCCACTGCTGCCAGTGCTGCGATGACCTGAGAGACATCCTTCCGTTTATTAACTTACAAAGTACTATAAAGTGAAGCAAAACCTGAGTGCTTTGTCGCGGACTTTGTATCTACTTCCCGCTTGGCTCATGCACTTGGTTTCCCGGACTTGATTAGCTTCGTCACTCAATACCTTGGTCGCCCGCGGCATTATGTAGGCAGGGCAAACGACGGAAGGCAGGGTGGTTGCTATGGGAGCGATATCGCTTGGACCAGTAACGGATACCGAAATTAAGCTCACGAAGGAGGTGCTGAACGCGGTCGTAAATGCTACGTGGACTTATAGGTGCTCTAGGGAGTTTAAGCGTGGCCAGGTAGAAAGCATTCGCATTGCAGTCGAATACTTCAATGCTGCGGCAAAGATGAGCTATGTAGATCAGCTTACGAGCGTGATGATGTCTACGTTGGCAAACTCCGCTAGGATGTACCAGCGCTACGATAGCGAGGGAATCATGACCGACCTCATTAAACAGCAGTTCAACCAGACGCTTGAGGTGCAAGCCAAGTGCCTGAGTTCTATTCTCGAACAGTTTGCTAAGTAGCCTCTGCATTGAGGCCGAAATAGTCGCAATTAGGTTGGGGTGCGTATTATGTTCTTTCGTTATTTGGCGGCAAGAGCCCATATGGGTGTTATCGGTATTCGCGCTCGGTTTCGGATTTGGTTAGCTGCACGATCGGTCGTACTGATAGCCTTTTCGGTGCTTTTGCTGCCGGCTTTTTTCGCCGGGGTTATCACTGGACTAACGGTTAAATCGGTTCGCGCGGCGCTATTGGCCGGTGCTTTCTGTTATGCGGTCGAGATATATAAAGTGCTTCAGCTAGATTAACGACGTGAGCTCGTAGCCTACGTATTGCTGACACTTTGATGCAAATAACCACTTGTTGAACGATGACGAGCACCATGATATTGCTAAGGGCACCGGGGCCGACATGGGCTCCGGTGCCCTTCAGCTGCTGACGGTGGTTCTGTCGATGTCGCGTGGCAGTTATATATGAATGGCCTTAATAGGAGTACTTTTGTTCGCATGGGCGTGCGGCAGTAAAATTGATTCTATGGATTAGTGCCGCTGCTATTCATGCGGCATGAACTAGGCCGTCGTTTCGTCGGTGACCTGATTGTGAGGTTGTAGAGCTTATGGACCGAGTTAAGAAGAATATTGTTGGCGTTGAATCTGCAAAAAGAGAATTGATCTCAAAAAGGTACAAACGGATTACCAAGGCTGTGAACTCGGAGTTTTGGAGTTCCGGCAGCGAGACGGCACATTCACTGTATGTTGGTTCTTACGGGCGTGGTACCGCAACAACAGATAGCGATCTTGACGTATTGCTATCTCTTCCCAGGAGCGAGTACGATCGTTATGACATGTATAGCGGGAATGGACAATCAAGATTACTTCAGGCTGTAAAATCCGCAGTTTCCGAAACCTACTCTACGACTGATGTTAAGGGTGATGGTCAGGTTGTCGTTGTCAGATTCTCGGATGGAATGAAGTTTGAACTTCTCCCGGCATTTGAGCACGTGGACTGTTGGGGATCATTTTTGAGTTACGACTACCCCGATACTCATATGGGCGGTCGATGGCTTGCAACTGATCCCAAGGCGGAGCAGGAAGCAATGAAAGAGAAAAACGCAAGCTCGAGGGGACTCCTGTTCGACACTTGCAAGCATATTCGAAATGTCCACGCTGCGAACTTCTCAAGCTATAGATTATCTGGCATCGTTATCGATAGTTTTGTTTTCTCGGCGATTGCTGATTGGCGTTGGGCGAATGGGGAGAGCTCTGAACCAGCGGGGGCTTATGAGATGCGACTTTTGAATGAGTTTAATCGCCTTTCCCTGCAAGGCGCGGTGCCATTCGCGCTTTTTAGCCCAGGTAGCCAGCAAGCTGTCGATACAGCCAAAAGTTTTGAGTGCCTCGGAAAGGTGCTTCGCCAAATGGCGTGCTAGGAGGTCGTTTTGGATAGATTGGATTTAAGGGAGCGGTTACGCGGGCAGATTGAGGAGTCTTACGGCAAGCTGTCGTACACCTATCAGACGCAACAGGAAGCGGCGACTCTTAAACGCATGCTGGCCAATTGTATTTCCATCGGCCAGATAGTTTTAACTGCGGTTTCAACTTGTGGAGTAATTAGCGTCATTATAGGTCAAACTGGGACCGGAGCCGGGGCTGTCGTCGCTTCCATTACCTCAGCCTTATCGCTTGGGTTAAATCTGTATACTCGCGGTTCTAAATTGCCTGAGGAGGCCGAAGAACACGTGCGTTGTGCCAATCGACTCTGGGTCGTTCTTCAGGATTATGAGTCATTGCTTACGGATTTTGACGACCTTGAAGTTGGAGAAATCCGCAGACGCCGCGACTCGCGCATTGAGAAGCAAGCCGAAATATACTCAGAAGCACCAAGGACGAGCAACAGGGCGTACAAGAAGGCACGTAAAAGGCTCAAGAACGGACATCAATCTTTTGAGCCGGGGGAGATTGATAAACTGCTGCCGTCGCGCCTGCGTGGCCATGCCTGTGAGGAATAGCGCGACATTCGCTGAGTTGTTAGGGCCGGGAAAGTTTCCCGGCCCTTTTGATAGACAATCTTTTTGGTGCGTTAGCGTGAGGTGATTTTACTCGCCTGCCGACGGCGGGGCCAGGCGCTGGAACAGCTTTTTGCAGTGTGGCGAGATGTCGAGGTCGATGCCGCACACTTCCCGAATACGCGGATCGGTGTTACTAGTGGAATAGATAGCGGCGCAAACGTCTTCAATAAAACGGCTTCGCCTACCCACGGTTGCTTGATGGTAGGGAAGCTCACCTTTTCTTGTTCCCCAAGTTTTTTCAATTGCCTCGTCGAGAAGCTCCACAAAGAGCCTGCTGTGGCTTGCTAGCTCGTACACTGCAAAATAGTTTGTGCCCGTCTTCACCTCGTGCCAAGCAAGGGGTTCGTAGTAGGCAAGAATGTTTAACACGGGCAGTAGGCAGTTGTATTGGAAACACTGGAGCTTTGTGTCTCCAAAATACTCATTGTGCTTACTGATGTAATCTAAGAGATTTGCTATGGGTTCGGCGAGTCTGTTGCAGGCTCTTAGGGAGGCTTGTTTGTAGCTGAGCAAATCGATGGTTATATCGATGAAGGTATATCCATCCATTGTATTAACGCCTTTATACAGAAGGTACTCGGCCGGCTTTATCGGATTTAGCTCGAGGCGCTTGTCGTAGAAGCGCTCGAGGTATTTTCTTCCTTCAAAGCTTGATCCATATACACCCTGGAGGGAATGGGCCAGCTGCGTAATGTCGGTCGAATAAACCACAACAATGTCCTCTTGCTGAAACAGGGTTTTGGTCTGCTCGAGTACCTTTATGGCGAATTCGGGCTGGCAGCGATCGAGCTCGTCGATAAAGATGATGGCTCGTTTGGCTATCTTGGGCAGATGGTTCTTTATGAGTTCGCCAATTTTGCTCCTAAGCTCTTTTTCCGCTTTGTACTGTTCGAGAAAATCAGTGCCGCTGAAATTTTCAATGATGTCATTAATGTCAACGCCGTATCCGATAATGGAGGCGGCGGTTTCTATGACGCTAATGACTCCCTTACCGAAATCCTTTCCTCCCTTGACGCTCTGTTCGTCTGCGGCGTTAGCGATAGAGGCCAATATAGGCAAGATCGGATTGTCGAAATGGTCGTCTTCCCATGCGTTGAAATAAATGGGGAGGCATGGCATCGCTGGGAGCTCCGTTGCGGTTTCTCCTAGTGTCTCGTTAAGTGTCTCGAAATCGTGGTTGAGAGTCGGATTTGCCATTTGCAGGACTCTAGCTACTTGTTTTACAAAGAATGTCTTGCCAGATCCCCAAGGCGCGTCAATAACAAAGGTATACGGAGGCTCAACCGCAATGAGCATCTTTAGAAAGTCCTCAATTTCTCTCTTTCGGTGAAGCGGATCCTGGCTGAGGGCGTTGTCAATCGCTTTCGGCGTGGGCTCCTCATCGACTCGTTTCATGGTGGCCGCCTTCTTTCTGTGGGCTAGGGTTTCGTTTCTCTGTCGTTTGTCTTTCATTTTATTGCCGATATGCTATTCGGTGTTTCATTTGAATTGTTTATCAGTAGGTGGCCTTGCTGCCGTGGTTTTTCTATTGGGGGTCAAGTGTGCCCGGGGTTAAGAATCAACATTACGTGCCACGTTTTTATCTCAAATCGTTTACCGATGGCGCGGGCTTTCTCAGTGTTGTGAGGTGCGATGCCGGTGGATTGAAACCCGTCTTTCGAACGAAGCCCGAAAACGTTTGTGCGGAAAACTACCTCTATGAGGTTAGGCGACGCCAGGCCTTGGGTGAAGACGGTTTCGTTGAAAAGGGTGTAATTGAAGATACTCTTGGCAAAATCGAGAACGATCTTGCTCTTTCCTACCGATCACTGCTCAGCTATCTTGATTCTGGAAAAATGCCAAAAGGTGAAGAGTGCGTCGAGTTGATTACTCGGCTGGCATTTTTGCTTGCCTTTTTCATTGTGAGGAATCCTAAATGGCTGAACGAGGTGAGAGGTAACTCTGGTGCACACTCCGTCGAATTGTTGTCGAGTGGCTTTTTCACGGACGAAGACATTTTGCAAATGGATTTAGCAGGGTACGGGGGCGAATTTGAAGCCATTGTCGAGCTTGCTTATCTGGATACGGCGCTGTTCAGGCTCGATAAGGGCGCACCTCTGTATGATCTACTTGTCTTATTGCTTGACATGGATTGCCTGTTTTACATAGCACCTGACGGTAATGAGTTTGTTACAACGTCGCTTCCCGTGCATGTCGAGTGGAAGGACGAGAGTGATGAAAACCCTTGTGGCATCTATTTCCCGTTGAGCCCTCGTCATGCCGTTGTGTTTAGACAAAGATTGAAGGAAGACCGTTACGTCTCCATCGCTCGCATGGCGGTCATTGAAGTCGATTCATTTAACCGTGTTCTGATGAACGGTGACAGGTTGTGGGAGTTTCTGATTGCAAAAGATCGCCTCTACTTAGAACGACTGATTGGGCAATATCAGCCCGGGTTTAGAACGAGTGATAATTTGCTCACTTGAGTACTACTGAATATGACGATCCGGCACCGCTGAACTGGTGTGGATGCTCAAACGCATCTGACTGACATTAAATTCAGAGCGATTGTCGAGGTACCGACGGCTCTGTTGGGAAAGTATTTGAAAGCTTATGTGATAAAGCACATGATCGACCAAATATGATTTGTTGAGCTGTTTCAAGAGACACAAGACAACACCCTGGTCGATTGAGGTGGAGGATGTCTATAAGTTTTGAAGGATAAGTTCTCTAAGTCTAAACCTTGAAAAAATCTATGGCTTTTAGATCGGTTACCAGGTAAACAATGTAATCCCTTTTAGGAGGAAGGCGGTAACTATGATTGTTGAAGAGATTAAACGCCAGCAGGACGCTTCATACAAAGACTTCAAACTTCAGGTTCGCTCTAATCCAGAACTCGCAAAAAGGGATGCTCGTGAGCGTTTGGTTGCAGCTAAAATAATCAAGCCCAATGGAACGCTGTCCCCTCACTATGCGTCGTAGCGATGTATTCAAAGCCTCCCAGTCTTGTTCTGGGCTTTCATGGATGTGAAAAAACAACATTTGATTCTGTGATTAACGGAAGATCAGAATTGCACCCAAGCGTTAACGACTATGACTGGCTTGGAAGTGGAATTTACTTCTGGGAGCAAAATTATGCAAAGGCATACCAGTGGGCCCAAGATTCTTGCAAAAGAAAGGGGAATGGAGAGCCGGCGGTAATTGGGGCCGTTATCGATTTGGGATATTGCCTCAATTTAACCGATGCGCGCTACATTGACCTTTTGAGGAAAGAGTATGGGTTTCTTAAATCGGATCTTGAAATGATGGGTTTGGAGATGCCCTGTAATGCGGGAAAGACTGAGGACAAGCTGCTTCGTCGGCTTGATTGTGCCGTCGTAGAACATCTCCATGCCCGCATGAAACTTGAGCAGGCAAAGCAAAAAGAACCTTCTGGTATTTCTGTCGCGCCCTTTGATTCTGCACGCGGTTTATTTTCGGAAGGCGGCGTGATTTACCCTGGTGCTGGCTTTAAGGCCAAGACTCATGTTCAAATTTGTGTTAGAAATCCAAACTGCATCAAAGGTTACTTTGTGCCACGAGAGGCTAATTCTGAATGGAGGATTCCATAGTACGCCTTGATGGTCTGCGTCTACCAGACGATTGCTATCGTGACGGGCAAGGCTGCCTTCATGTGTTTCTTTTTGCTTTGGGTTATGTGTGCTATATAGCTGCACCTTTGTTAAAAGCGAGTGCCGCGCTCCTGGTTCTCAGGAGGCGGCACTCTTGCTAAAACTGCTCATTTTCTTAGTGAGTCCATACTTGGGCGGGTACGTTTTTTATCAACGGAAATTGGCTCAGGCCACATCGACAGCAGCACTCTAATTCGAGAAATTAATAAGGCGCTTCGAGGCAGTGACGTGTTCTTACACGAAAGCGAATGGGGCCTATACGTTTCGCAATGACTTCCCTTGATATCATGGTCATAGCGTTCTATTTGCCGACCTTTATCGGAGATGCCCTATGGTCCAGATTGATCCGATGGAATATCCAAAGTTTTCCGATTATTCATCTCATGCCCAGTCTTCTCCCAATATTCCTGTTGGGAGCGCGGGGATGATCGAAACTCTAAGAACGATTCTGGATGTCTTAAAGCGCGGCCAATCCCTAGATGACACCATTTCAATTGAGGGCTCAACAGCCAAGCTTTCTCTTGGCGGAGCTTGTCTTGCCCTGAGTCCGTGCGGATTGGTTGTTAAGTCTCCTGAGGGATACACTCCTTCTGCAGAAGCGGACCGTTGGATTGACACGGGAGATAACTCCTATTTGGCTGCGTGCCTGGCAAGTCGTTGCAAATTCTTTAGCGGCATGATTGACGTGCTGGGCACGCCAAAGACTTCGGGCGAGCTGCGTTTGATGGCTAATGCCGAGTACGGAATGAGCTGGACCAAGAAGACTGAGGTTCAGCGCCGTTTAAAATGGGCTCGCGAGCTCGGCCTTGTTGAATACCGAGAATACGAAGGATGTCGATATGTACGGACACCTCTAGGTGATCAATGGGTTTCTCAGATTGAAGTGGAACCCAAGGGTGTCTTGGAGGAATCTGCTTCCTTAAACTGGGACGAGCCTTCAAATTGGGCCGTCGACCTTGCTTTACATGCTAAACAATCTGATCGTTCGGATTCTATTGGATTTTTCGCTGGTGGAGCATCCGGTTTTATTGATGCCACAACCGAGCTTCTTTCCATCGTTAAAAACGGTGGTGATGAGTCTGCAATCGTTCAGTTTTCTAACTTGTCCTATAAACTTTCCGAAAGCTCAACCAGGGCGGCGATTTCTTCACTTTCAAAATTGGGTTTTGTGCGGCGGTCGTCACTTACGACGTACGAGTTAACTGCAATTGGCGACGCTTGGCTGTCTGAAAAATCTGCAATTAATTTTGCTTGCTGTTTTCACGCAGCGTTCTCTTGGGTATTTGAGCTTTTGCCGCTTGTTGGTCACAGTGCGTTTGATGTTAGGTCAATCCAGCTGCTTCTCTTCGAACGTTTTAACGTCAACATTTCCCATGATGCTCTAAGAAAGCGTCTTAATGTGTTGCTGAAAGCTGGCTTGCTAAAAAAGAGAAGCCAGATGAGTTATCAAGCAACTGAGCACTGCGATTCTTTTTTGAGCGGATGTGGCTTTAATTTCGCCGTTGATTCCATTGGCAAACAGGGGGCGGGGCCTGAGCAGCCCGTGGATACCGATGTCGACAAACTGATTGGAGAGCTTTGGGATGCATCACGTGATTCCAGTCATCCCAATCGGTTGGAACGAGCTGTGGAGCGGTGTTTTAGTCGCCTTGGGTTTAGAACGACTTTGTTGGGCGGGTCTGGTGATACAGATGTTTTAGCGGTCGCGAATGCTGCTTCGAGATTTTCTTATTCCGTGGTAATTGATGCCAAATCAACCTCTAATGGCGGGGTTTCTGCCTCACAAGTCGATTTTGACACCCTTGAACTGCATCGTCGTAAACACGATGCGTCGTTCATCGCCGTTGTGGGGTCAAGTTTTTCTGAAAAACGGATCTGCGATAGGGCCAAGGAACATGACGTCGCGTTATTTGGAATTAGCGAGTTGGAAAAGCTTCTTAAGCTTCAAGAGGAGATTCCGCTCGTTTCTCAAGACTACAAAGTTCTCTTCGAGTATTCGGGGCCTATCGATCTTGGTTTATTGGAACCCGCTATTGCCCGCTTTAGGCGAACGACCAAACTGCTCGATTTGGTGCTCAGGGCGTTGCTTTCCCAAAACGAAGATAAAGAATTTGGCGGCTTGATGTCTAAGCGGGATGTTTACTGGTTCATGAAAAACGGAACGACCTCAATTGAAAACTTATCGATCAGTGAGGTTGAGGAAATGCTCGAGTTCTTGTCTTCTCCTTTTGTTGGGTGCATTGGTAAGGATAAAGACGGATATTACGCCGTGGGATCTTTCGATGATGCTGCCAAGAGGCTTGTTCTGTTGGCCAAGGCGTGTAATGGGTAGGCGAGCGGCGGCCCTTTGATGTTAAGGGGATTGCTAAAGACGCTTCCAATGGATCGCCCTGCTCGTCGGCTAGACCATGGTAGTAGCCGGCTGCGTTCATATAGAGGCGCCCGTCCATCAGGTCGTCGATGTATGCCTTTATTGGTTCTGTTGGCACGCCGTGGTCCCTTGCAATTTCATCAGGTCGTTGTATATGTCGGTTCCCGGGAAGGGGCGATCTTTTGCTCCCTGCATCGGCTTTGTCCAGCTGACGACGCCCGTATGCAAATCGAAGGCACGAGCTCTGTTGTTGTATACAAAGGTTATTTCGTCATTTGTCATATAAATATGTTGTAGCCTCCGGTTGATGAGGTCTTGATTCTGCGTCGGTTTCAGTCGAGCAATGAAATTCCAGCCCTCTCCGTTCTTGGAGAACAGCAGAACGTTCTTGTGAATGTCGTTTAGCTTGACTATTAAGTGTGGTCCAAAAAAGACCGCGCGGCGAACTATGGCAGGCAAAATAATCTCAAAGACTACGCGTCCTTCTTGTTCAATGGTCAGGTTCTTGCCACTCGCGACGGCCTTAACCCCCTTTCCTATATAGGTCACCGCCTTTTCCGGAGCGGTGGCTACCTGGTGTTCAATTTCGGGTAGTTTGGCTGTATGGATGACATCTGTGCGGAATACGCGGTAAGTTGCGAGCTTGAGTTCCTCTGTCAGATTTTGAACGTTATTCAGGTCCCTGAGACCATGAAGTCCAAAGAACCAACCGGCCTTTGGTGTCGTTTGTTGCACTTCTTTGAAATAGTCCCAATCGACGGGGGACAGCGAATGCCCAATCACAACAACCTGCGTTGTGTCGGAGAGACTGTCGAAAAACTCACGATGTTCTTCAATTATTTCGCGACTGTCTTTGGTTAGGTCTTCATTGTATTCACCTATCACTCGAAGCACGTTATCTTGTGCGACATCGATTACCGCCTGCCTATAGGTGCGTGGCTCTCGATGCTTCTCGGAAAGTGGCAGTATCTCGGCATCTGGGCGATGCCCAAGGATCAGCTTATCACGCTTGTTGGCCCTGCAGCCGTGGATATAGCAGGCTTCGTCCACGTGGTAGAGCGATTGAATGAATTCGGTATAGTTAAAACTCAATGCTTTTCCATGTGGATTAATGAGCACCTCAAGAGGTCGATCGTCGGTGCCTATCTTTAGCCTGTTTACCCATCGGCGGAAAGCTGGCGGCAGATCGGTTGCAATTGCCTCGATTGGCGTGGCTGCTGCGTCCACTGCGGCGTAGAAGTTCGCTGCGCTGTCTTCGCCATCGAAGAAGCCCATAGTTTCTAGCCACATGTCTACCAAGAAACGACTTGCCATGGGGTCATAGTTGATTTTGCCAAGCGATTCTTCGAAATCCGCCCAAATATCGTCGGGCGTCAGGGCGATTTCCAGTGCGTCGCGAAGGTAGTCGTTTCGTTTGAGACTCTTGCCAAAATCGTAATAACTCGACTTTACTCCATGCATAAGGTCAAAGCCGTTGCCTATGATGTAGAGGGTGTTAGGGCTGGAAAGGATTTCGGAAAGCTCGATTAGGTCGAACTTTCTTAGCTCCTGCTCGAAAGTCTCCGTTTCTTCCTTATGTTTCTCCTCCCACTTTGCATTGGCTTCTTGCTCACGCTTCTCAGCCAGTTCTTTACGCCACGCCTTATGACAGATAGGGCAGAAGGCGTATTTCTCGGCATCTTGTCTAGGCAAGAGAATGAAGGGTCTGGAGCAGTCCTTGCAGACTTTCACAATAGCATTTTTCGCCATACGTTCCTTTCGGCTCGGGGGTGTCTAATTGAGTGGATAGACCGTAAGAGAGCACCGGGGCAAGAGCGCCCGATGCCCTCTTGATGCCTAGCGTTGCCTCTGTCGAAGGTTACTCAAACTCCACTTCAACCTGGCTGTACTCGTAAATCTTGAGTTCGGTATTAATTTCGACTCGTTCGACTATCCAGCCAACGGCGGAACACTGTCGCATGAATGTATCAATTCGGTTCTCGCCTTTTAGATTGTGGATGGTGACCACTACGCCAAAACGCTGCGGATCATGGGAGCCATTTTGATATCTCGAAGACTTGCGAATCATCATGCCCCACATTGGATTGGCATATACCTTTTTGGGCTTACTGCGGCTGGTTAGCGGTTCCGCTATGTGCTTGACGTTATCCCACTTGCGCAGCTTTTTTCGAGCCTTCTCTTCATCGGTTGTACAGTTTTCTTCGCCTTGGTTGTTGGGCTGCAACGACTTGATTCGCCCATCGTTTGCGATACGTCCAAAATGTAAGTCGAGCTCGGTATCCGTATAGTCGACGCCCTGGTTTCTGTTGCATTTAGGGAAGTAACACAGAGTCGCCCTCGCTACAGACGGGTAGGATGCGCCTGAAACGGGAATAGGAAAGTTGAAGTTGTAATTCTCGCGTTCGGTAGCCACGCCGCTGAGCATGAATCGAATTTCGTCGTTGGTGGTTTCGAGGATTTTTTCAATTTGAACGGGAACGATGCCGTAGCCGAGTCGATCCATATCTTCGGGGGTCGTCCATGCGCATGCCGCATCGATTAGCAGCGCTTTGGCAAGTTCACAGCTCAGGTGCATTTTATAAATGAGATAGGCAGCTTTTCTTGCAATTAACGGAGCTGCATAAGAGGTGCCGACAGCCGGATAGGCCCCGGTTCCGCAGCAGGCAGTGATCGGATCGTCCTTTTCTCCTCCGTAATACGCTAGATCTGGTTTGTGGTGAAAGCTTAAGACTGGACCTCTTCTTGTGTAGGACGCTGGCTCGTTGTTTCGATTGACGGCGTTGACAACAAGGGCATTAATAGAGTCCGCTGGGGAACCGAGATATGTGGGCTTACCCTTTTCCTGGTTAGTGCCGGCAACAACAAAGAGGACGTCATATCTTTGCTGCAGTTTGTCCAGCAGGGCCGCTTCGGGCGAGATGGAGTTTCGAGACACCTCCTCCATTGATCCCAGAGAGATGTTCCAAACCTTAATGTCTTGGTTCTCGGCAACGATTCGCTCAATGTGTTTCATTACTGCAAACGAGCTGAACTTGCCTGCGGTTGCAACTCCAAAATGTCGAACCCTAAAGTGGCCACAATGGTCGTCAAGGGATGGGTTTTGTGCCTGGACGTCAACGATTAGGGAGCTAACGCAGGTGCCATGTCGATAATCGCCTGCAGTGGGGTTGATGCCTTCGGGCAAGCAACTTCTGTAGTCCACCCAGTTGCTGAAGTACGGTGGATACTTCTCTTCAAATGGAGTGTCGATTACGCCGATAATAGGCTCGTCGGTGGGATATTCAGAAAGACTGCTGATGGCGGGGGAGGCCGAGTCTTCGTCATTCATGGGAGCGTAGCTGGACAGATCAATTACTGACATGGCTACAAGGTAAGGGGCGCGATCGAGCAACGTGCGATATTCTGCCTCGTTTAGGAGCACGCTGTTCTCTAAGATGTTCGCAGCAGATACATCAATGTTCAGCTCCTCAAATAGGTCCTGTAGGTTCCTCTCCGTTTCAAACAGCGTAACGATTGCGTTCTCGTCGGTAGCCGCCGGTGGCGTGCCTATTCTAAATTCATTGACGTAATAGGAATCGCGTATGAGTTGCGCAAAGCCCGATCTGGTGAGCGTGTTTGAAATGGCAGGATTCCATTTTTGCTTGAGATCGTCGTTTTTAACTAGATCGATCATCTTGTCTGCGTTCATCAGTCCATCAAAATGATCGACTACGATTCGCTCACACTCATACAGCTTATCAATAGTAGACTGGATGGTATCCTCGGGCACGTAATGGGTCATCAGGTGCCTTGGGTTGCGCCCACTAAAATCAAGGTAGCGGGCGCCGCGGATGGACAATTCCGGTTCTTGGTCTTTTCCGCCATTCAGCATCTCTCTTATTCGATTGCTCTTGGCAACAATCTGGCGGTATTCAACGGAGACTAAGATATCTTCGATTATGGCATCTTTGGGCCATTTACTCAGAACGGTTTCGAGACTCTTGCGGATGCGTGAAATCTTCTCTGCCGTAACCGTGCCTTTAGCGGGGAGCGTTGCGGGGCCCGGTCGCGAGCCTCTTGCCGTATGAAAATCGCCAGTGAGCCTGATTAGGCTGTTCATGAGCTACTCCTTTAGGGTTCGTGCAATGGTGCTACGTGATATGCCTGTCAAAACTTCCATCTCTCGCAAAGTGAAGCCTTGGGATTTAAGTAGCTCGAGTGAATCGGGCTCATATCCATGGAGACGCTGATACAACTTGCGGAGATAGTCGTTTGGGTTAAGCGGGTCGCTAAACGCGACAGATGTCTTAATGAGGTTTTTGAGCGTGCCGGGCCAGGGCAGATCCGGGCAACTCTGCAGCACCTTTTTTAGGGTCCGAGAGTCGTTTTTGATTGTCTGATTGTTTTTGGTCAGATTCTTTGCGATTGATTCGCCGATATCAACGAGATCGTCATGGGTGTATCTATTAAAGTCGATCTGCACATCGAAGCGCCTGGCGAGCGCTGGGTCAAGTTTGTCGTACAGGTTCGTTGTTGCGATGATGGCGGATCGCGTGTTCAGCTTGTCGAACTCTTTTAGGAGCGCACTTGTGGCTCGTCCCATTTCACGGACGTCGTTTTGATTAATTCTGTCTAGGGCTATAGCATCGATTTCGTCGAACAAGACAATAGCGCCGTCGCCGATATCGTGGATTTCTTGGAAGACTTTCGCGATATTTTTGGCCGTTTCTCCGAGCTTGCTATCGATGATTTGGTTGAAATCGACGGCATATAGCTGGTAGCCAAGTATTCTGGCTATCTGTTTTGTAGCTTCGGTTTTGCCGGTTCCCGATGCGCCGTAAAAGAGGACAGTGTTAATGTCCACATCTTTAGATAGAGCATTGAGAAGCCCCTGGATATCGTTAGCGATGGCCTGAGGAAGGGGTAGCGAGGTATTGTTGCTGATTACCTTTTCCAGGAAGTCGTATTTCTGTTCAGTGACTTCTTGCGGTACAAATGTGCGCGTTCTGGCAATGAGGGCCATGATGTAACTTGCAAGCTCGGGCTGTCCAGACGTCTCAAAATCTTTCGCGATAATAGTGGCTGCGTTGTTGAAGGCGATATCGTCGTGTTCCGAATGCGCTCGGATTAAGTCGATGATGTCTGATCTCTTCATGTGTGCTCCTCTCCTTGCTGTTATTATATGAGACAGTCTGAGACATAGCAAGACTTAGTTGAACAGTGATGCAATGAAGTATGTTATGATTGGGCTGTCAAGATTCAAACTCTACGAGATTGGAGGTGAGAATATGGCTACCCATCATGGAGGCAAGGTTGGCGCTGCTGCCAAGACGCTCGCGAGCTCCTCGACGAGTAAAGCCGCGAAGTCCGCGGCTGCGAAGACTCTGGTCAAGCACCAGATTGCAAAGCATCGCTAGTCTGCGAGCAAGGCGTGATGTAACAGCAGGGAGGTGATATATATGGCTTCGAAGACAATTCGCGTAAAGATTCCGAAGTACCGAATTAGCTCAACGGGTGCGATCAGGAAGATCGGAACGGCCACGAAGGCCACAAAGCTGAAGATTCGCTAGGCTTTAGCGGCAACTAAAGCCTAGCGTGATGTTGACTTAGCGGGCCAACATCAAACATTTTATGGGGGTCTCCGGCGAGATTCAAGCGTCGGGGCCCCGCGTTGCTCTTTGATTCTTTGGCATATACGCGATCGAACCCGTAGACAAACAAGGGATATCGGCTAAATTAAAGCCAATTGCGGTGGAAGCCTTCGGGCGACACCTGAAGAGGGTTGATGCGTCGGCCCTCTTTTTTGTTTGGATGTAAGAATCGGCGCGTCAAAACTTGCATCTCAATTGAGAAAAGACGAAATGGCGGGGGTTTTTCTGCTCGCATGTAACTTTACTGACGCGTGGTTGCTTGGTCTTAATTCGCAACGGTTTTCTCGGTTTAGGATTGATCGGGGCAGGGCTTCTCTTTATAGTCCATCTTTGATGAGGCCTTGCGACGGTACGTCCGGCTTGGTCCGTGGGAACCGCCGAAAGGCGGTTTTCGCGTTTTAGGGACTGCTTTCCAAAGGGTATTTGTCGCGTTTTCGCTTAATGACAGTGGGTTTTCTTATTGTCGTTTTCGGAAGTGCGGGGAAAAATCGAAACTTGCCGAGCACAACTAGATTTTTTGCAACAAAACCGCAGGTCGAGGAAGCGTAAAACCGGGGTTTGGTCGGCCGTTTTTGATTTTTCCCCTCACTTCCGGTTTTTGCCTCTGTGGCAGACTGTGTCTCCCAGTATCCTCGGCTAGATAATGGACAAAACAGCTAATTCCGTCTCCATACTAAAATGCCGGCAGGGGCGAAATTGCTCCTGCCGGCGTTGGCTTGCCTGCTTGTGCCGTTTCGGCTCGCGCAGAGGCCCGTTTTGGACTCTTACGCCTCCGTGGGCTCCACGCCCAGCTCGTTGCGGACGAGTTCGAAGGCTGCGGCGATGGCTTTGTCCATGTCGTAGTACTTGTAGCCGCCCAGGCGACCGGCGAAGATCACGTCGCCCTCCTGCGCCGCCAGTTCCTCGTACTGCTTGTAGAGGGCCTCGTTCTTGGCGTCGTTGATGGGGTAGTAGGGCTCGTCGCCGGGCTTCCAGTCGGCCGGATACTCGCGCGTGATGACGGTCTTGTCCTGCGTGCCGAATTCGAAGTGCTTGTGCTCGATGATGCGCGTGTAGGGGATCTCGCGCTCGGTGTAGTTGACCACGGCCACGCCCTGGTGGTCCTGCTCGTCGAGCGTCTCGGTCTCAAAGCGCAGGCTGCGGTACTCCAGCGTGCCCAGCTTGAAGTCGTAGAACGCGTCGATGGGGCCGCAGTAGATCGTCTTGGCGGCGATATCGGGCTCGGCGGCGATCAGTTCTTTGTACTCCACGCCGCAACGCACCTCGACGCCCTCGAGCATGTTGGCGACCATCTTGGTGTAGCCGCCCATGGGGATGCCCTGGTAGCGATCGTTGAAGTAGTTGTTGTCGTAGGTGAAGCGGCAGGGGAGGCGCTTGATGATGCTCGCGGGCAGATCTTTGCAGTCGCGGCCCCACTGCTTCTCGGTGTAGCCCTTCACGAGCGTCTCGAAGATGTCGCGGCCCACGAGGGACAGCGCCTGTTCTTCCAGATTCTGAGGCTCGCCGATGTTCTCGGCGGCCACCTGCTCGGCGATCTTGGCGCGGGCGTCGGCCGGCGTGACGACGCCCGGCCACATCTTGGCGAAGGTGTTCATGTTAAAGGGCATGTTGTACATGTTGCCGTGGAAGTTGGCGACCGGCGAGTTGACGTAGTTGTTGAACTCGGCGAAGCGGTTGACGTAGTCCCAGACGTCCTTCATGGAGGTGTGGAAGATGTGGGCGCCGTAGCGGTGGACCTGGATGCCCTCGACGTCCTCGGTATAGATGTTGCCGGCGATGTGGTCGCGGCGGTCGATGACCAGGACCGACTTGCCGGCGCGCTTGGCGGCGTTGGCAAAGACGGCGCCCGAAAGGCCGGCACCGACGACGAGGTAATCATACTGGGACATGGATACACTCCTTTGTATGTCAATCGAACAGTTACTTAAGTTTTGGGACAAACATACCTGATTATTTTGTCCCATGGATTAGTGTAGCAGATGCTCTTTCAGCAGCTCCAACGCATGGGCGTACCCCTGGAGGCCTTCGCCGGTGATGGTGGCAAAACAGGCCAGGCGGGCGTAGCTTACCTGGCGGAAGTCCTCGCGCGTCTCGACGGCACTGATGTGGACCTCGACGGCGGGGATTGCGACGGCCTTGAGGGCGTCCAGGATCGCCACGCTGGTGTGCGTGTAAGCCGCCGGGTTGATGACGATGCCGTCGACCTTGCCGTATGCCTCCTGGATCTTGTCGACGATGCTGCCCTCGTGGTTGGACTGGAAGACCTCGACCTCGTCGAAGCCCTGTGCGGCGCCTGCCTCCTGGCAGATCTGGACCAGACGGTCGTAGTTGTCGCTGCCGTAGATGCCCGGCTCGCGAATGCCGAGCATGTTGAGGTTGGGTCCGTTGATGACGAGAGCTTTCATGGTTGCTTCCTTTGCGGTTGGGCGGGTGGTGCAGCGGAGTGTGAAACCACCACAAAGGTGCCTGTCCCCTTTGTGGTGGTTTAGAGGGTGTCGAGGAGGGCTCGGGCGGTGTTGGCTGCGCAGTCGCGTGAGTCGATGATGTAGTCGGCCCAGGCGCGGTAGCGCGGCATGCGCTGCTCGGCCAGCTTATCGATACCGTCGCGGGCGGTGATAGGGCGTCCCTTGTGGGCGAGTTCGTCGAGCTTGCGGTTGAGCATCACAATCTGACTGTTCTGGTGCAGCAGCGGGTAGTTCTCGTCGCGCGTGACCACGCCGCCGCCGGTGGAGAGCACCAGGCCGCTGCGCTTGGAGATGTCGGACAGCGCCGCCGTCTCCTGTTCGCGGAAGGCCGCCTCGCCGCGCTCGACGATAAAGTCGGCGCAAGGCATGCCGAGGCGTTTCTCGAGGGCGCGGTCCAGGTCGATATGCTCGCGGCCGGTGAGCAGGGCTATCTGCTCACCCACGCGGGTTTTGCCCGAGCCCGGCATGCCGATCAGTGCGATGTTCTGCTCGCGGTGTGACAGGCGCTCCGTCACGTCCAGGATGCGCTCGCGCGGGGTGATTTGGCCGGTATAGCGCTCGACGGCTTGCGCCGCCTGGGCCACAAGCATGAGCAAACCGCCGATGCAGGGGATGCACCGACGCTCGGCCTCGAGCATGAGTCCCGTGCGGGCGGGGTTGTAGACGATATCGATGACGCCCTCGAGCGCGTCGAGGCCCTCGAGCTTGCAGGGGGCGTCGGGGCAGTGGGGGAACATGCCGGCAGGCGTGCAGTTGACGAGCAGCGCGGCGTCGGACTGCTGTGCGATGTTGTCGTAGTTGACCTCGCTCGTGCGGCCCACGGGCACCACGGTGGCGCCAAGGTCGCCGAGCACCATGCTTGCCGTGGTGCCGGCACCACCGGTAGCGCCAAGCACGAGGACCTTCTTGCCGGTAACCTCAACCCCCAGCTCCTCGACCAGGCACTGAAAACCAAAGTAGTCGGTGTTGTCGCCGCGCAGGCGACCGCCAGGTAGGCGTGTGATGGTGTTGACGTTGCCCATGCGCTCGGCGAGCGGACTCAGCTCGTCCAGGTACTCCATGACGGCGCGCTTGTAGGGGATGGTCACGTTGGTACCCTCCCATTCGTCGCCCGTCATAAAGGCCGCGAGGTCCTCGGGCTCGCGCTCAAATCGCACGTACTCAAGCCCAGCGAGCTCTTTGTAGATGGTCGGGGTGTAGCTGTGGCCCAGCACGCGGCCCAGTACGCCGTAGGGGCGGGTTGCGGCGGTATCGGTCATCTAGAGCACCTCCGTGTAGCTACCAAAGTAGGTAAAGCTCTCACACACGTCGTCGATCGAATCGAGCAGGTCGTCGAGGGCCTTGCTGCCAAAGGGGCAGTCCAGGTCAAAGTAGAACATAAACTCAAAGTCGCGACCGGGGATGGGGCGGCTCTCGAGCTTGATGAGGTTGATGTTGAGTGCGTAGAAGCGCTCGAGCACGCGATAGAGGGCGCCCGGCTCGTTGGCCGTGGTGATCATGAGCGAGGTGCGGTTGGCGCCGGGGTAGACGCGTGGCTCGCGGCTGATGACGACAAAGCGCGTGTAGTTGTTGTCCGAGTCCTGAATGTTGGGCTCCAGCACCTCCAGACCGTAGAGCGCCGCGCAACTGCGCGAGGCGATGGCGGCGACGTCGGTGCGCTCGGAGTTGGCGACCATCTCGGCCGACATGGCCGTGTTGGGATACTTGGTGGCGCGCAGATCGTGCGCCTCGATAAAGCCGGCGCATTGCGCGATGGCCTGACCGTGGCTATAGACCTCGCGAACATCCTGCAGCTTGGTGCCGAGCTTGACGAGTAGGTTGTGGTCGATCTTGAGGCGCAGCGAGCGCACAATGTGGAAGTCGAACTGCGCGAGCAGGTCGTAGACCGCGTTGACCGAGCCCGCGGTGGAGTTTTCGATGGGCAGTACGCCAAACTCGCAGAAGCCGTCTCGCACGGCGCGCATGACACCTTCGAAGGTCTCGAAGAACGCGATATCGGGCACGTCGAAGAGCTTACACGCGGCGATTTGACTGTAAGCACCCTCAACGCCCTGGCAAGCGACGGTGGCAGTTTGAGGGAAGGGCGTGTCGGAGGCTGCAGCCGTCGCGTGGGCCTTTTGCGAGACAGTGATGCCCTTGAGCTCGTTGATGTAGCGCTGCTGCTCGGCCTTGCTCATGCTCATGAGGAGACGGAACAGGGTGATGGTCTGCGCCTCGTAGCGCTCAGGCGCGCGGCTGGCGAGGTTGTTGAGTTTGGAGCGCTCGCGGGCGGGGTCAAAGACAGCCTTGCCCATCTCGATCTTTGATTTGGCGACTTCGGTGGCAATGTCCATACGCTCGACAAAGCTGTTTAGGAGCGTGGTGTCGATGCCATCGATGGTCTGGCGAATATCGGCAAGGTCCATGGAGGCCCCTTTCGCGTAATGGCAGAGTTGACGGGCAACTCAGGTGAGTCGGGTTAGAGCTGGCCGGCGTCTTCGAGGAGGGCGTCCCAAATCGCGAGGGCGGCGGCTGCTTCGGCTACGGGGACGGCTCGGGGGACGATGCAGGGATCGTGGCGGCCGTGGACCGAGAGCTCGGCATTTTCCATGGCGTCCATGTCTACGGTCTGCTGCTCGCGACCGATGGAGGGCGTCGGCTTTACGGCCATGCGCCACATGACAGGCGCGCCGGTCGAAATGCCGCCCAGGATGCCGCCGGCATTATTGGACTCGACCTCGATCTTGCCGGTCTCGGCGTCGATGCGATACGGGTCGTTGTTCTCGCTGCCGCGCATGGCGGCGACGGCAAAGCCCATGCCAAACTCCACGCCCTTCACGGCGGGAATCCCAAACGCGATCTGCGCGATGCGGTTTTCGATGCCGTCGAACATGGGGTCGCCGATGCCCGCGGGCAGGCCGTAGATGCCGCACTCCACGATGCCGCCGATGCTGTCGAGCTCGTCGCGCGCGGCCAGGATCTCCTCGCGCATGCGACCGGCAGCTGCGGCGTCAATGCACGGCAGGTCGTTCGAAAGGATCGCCTTGCGGTCGGCCTCGCGATAGACCATGTCGTCCATGGGCAGATCGGAGATACCACCGATCTGTGCCACGTGCGCCATCACGTTAATGCCGCGGGCCTCGAGCGCCTGCAGCGCGATGCCACCCGCGATGCATAAGGGCGCCGTCAGACGACCGGAGAAGTGTCCGCCGCCGGCGACGTCGTGCATGTTGTGGTACTTCACGCGTGCCGGGAAATCCGCATGGCCCGGGCGGGGCTTGCGGCGCAGCTCGGAGTAGTCCTTGGAGCGCGTGTTGGTGTTCTCGATGATCGCGGCGATAGGCGCGCCCATGGTGTGTCCGTCAACTATGCCGGCGATAATGTGGGCGGTATCGGCCTCACGGCGCTTGGTTGCGGTCTCGTCGCGGCCGGGGGCGCGTCGGTCCAAAAAGGCCTGCAGCTGCTCCAGGTCAACGGCGGTACCTGCCGGAATGCCGTCGAGCGAGCAGCCGATGGCGGGGGAGTGCGACTGGCCGAAGATGCTTAAGTGCAAGACGTTGCCAAAGGTCGAGGACATGCTATTCCTCCTCGAGCGAGACCTTGCCGCCCAACAGGCGGTAGTGGTCGAAGAAATCGGGATAAGACTTGTTGACGGCCTCGGCGCCGTGGATCACGACCTCGCCGGTGGCGCGACTCGCGGCGATGGCGGCCATCATGGCGATGCGGTGGTCGTTGTGCGAATCGACCTCGCCGCCGGTAAAGGCATCGACACCCTTGATGATGAGGTCGTCGCCGGCAATGCGCACCTGTGCGCCCAGTGCGGTGAGCTCGCGGGTGGTGGTGGCTAGGCGGTCGGATTCCTTGATGCGCAGGCGGGCGCAGTCGCGGATGAACGTGCGGCCTTGCGCCCGCGATGCCACGGCAGAGATAACGGGCACCAAGTCGGGGATGTCGTGCGCGCTCATCTCAAAGCCGGCGAGCTTGTCGGACTGCACAGTGGCGGCGTTGGTGGAGCGCACGATGCGGGCGCCAAAGCGCGAGAGCGCGGCAAGCACGTTGCGATCACCCTGCGCGGAGCTGAGCGACACGCCTTCGACAGTGATGGGGTCGGAGCCGATGGCGCCGGCACACAGCCAAAAGGCGGCGTTGGACCAGTCGCCCTCGACAGCAACGTTGCCTGGAGTGCGGTACGAGCCGCTGTTCACGCGGAAGTTCGTGATCTCGGGCTGGCCGTCCTTGGCGGGGATACGCTCGACGTTGACCTCGACGCCGAAGGCCTTCATGGCCTGGATGGTCAGGTTGATATAGGGGCGGCTCTCGATAAGGCCGGTCACCTGCACGCAGGAGGGCTGGGCCAGTAGCGGGGCTGCCAGCAGCAGGCCGGAGATGTACTGCGAGCTCACATTGCCCGGCAGGATAAAGGTGCCCGGGCGCATGCGGCCGCTTGTCTTGAGCGGAAAACCGCCCAGGCCCTGCAGGTCGCAGCCGGCGGCGATAATCTCGTCCGAGAGCGGGGACAGCGGGCGGGCGCCCAAGCGTCCCTGACCCACAAAAGTTGCTTCTGCGCCCAGCGCGCAGGCGACGGGCAACATAAAGCGGAGCGTGGAGCCGCTTTCGCCGCAGTCAAGCGTGCCGCCGGCAAGTGCCTTGAGCAGGCCAAACTCAATACTCTTCATAGTGGGATGGACCTGGAAGCCATCCTCGACGGTCTCGATGCGAGCGCCCAGTGCCGTAAGGCAACGCACCGTAGCCTCGATGTCGGCGCAGGTGGTGTTGCAGGTAACGTGCGTCTCGCCGTTGGCAAGCGCGGCGCAGATGATCAGGCGATGCGCCATCGACTTGGACGCGATGGCGGGAACGGTGCCCTTAAGCGGGGACGGGGTGATGCGGGCTAGCATGCGAATGCGTCTCCCTTCTGGCCGAGGCCCTCGGCAATGAGTTCGTGGAAAGTGGAAAGCGGCGTGCGGTCGATGCTGCAGCGGCCGATGCCGTGCGGAATCACCAGGTCGATGGTGTCGCCCGCGCGCTTCTTGTCGTGGAGCGCCTCGGCAAAGACGGTATCGGCATCTAGGTCGCAGCGGGTCTTGAGGCCATGGCGGGCGCAGAGCTTCTCAATACGACCGGGCAGTGCAGCATCGCAAACGCCGTGCAGGGCCGCGGCGCGCGTGATGATGCCCATACCGATCGACACGCAGTTGCCGTGTCCGAGCTCAAAGTGCTCGCAGGCCTCGACGGCGTGTCCGGCGCTGTGTCCAAAGTTGAGGAGCTTGCGCTGGTTGGTTTCGCGTTCGTCGGCTACGACCACAGCGCGCTTGATGTCGATATTGCGGGCGATGATGAGCGCTACGCGGGCCACATCGCGGTTGAGCAGCTCCAGCGTGAGCGGGGTCTTCTCCAGCTCGGCGAAAAGCTCTGGGTCGGCGATCACGGCGTGCTTGACGACCTCGCCGCAGCCGTCGGCGAACTGCTCGGGCGTGAGGGTGGCCAGGCACCCCACGTCGGCGATAACCACATTCGGCTGCCAAAAGGCGCCGGCCAGGTTCTTGCCGGCAGCCAGGTCGATGGCGGTCTTGCCGCCCACCGACGAATCCACCATGGCGAGCAGACTCGTGGGGATCTGCACAAACTTGCAGCCGCGCATGTAGGTGGCGGCCACAAAGCCGGCCACGTCGCCCACGACGCCGCCACCGAGCGCCACGATCACGTCGGAGCGCGAAAGCTCGTGCTCGGCCACAAACTCCAAAATGGCAACATAGGTTTCGGCGCGCTTATGGGCCTCGCCGGCCTCGAAGGTGCAGATGCTCACCTCGTAGCCTGACGCCTCCAGGCTCTGCTTAACGGGCATCTGGTAGAGGGGGCCCACGTTGGTGTCCGTCACGATGACGGCCTTGTTGCCGCCGGCAGTGGCGCGCACGAGCGGTCCCGCTTGCTCCAGCAAAAACGTGCCAACATGCACCTGGTAGGGGCGTGCGGTGTCGATATCGATGGTAATCGCCATAAGCTTCGGTCCTTTCGACCTGGCGTGATAGGTGGTCTAGTGGGAGGCCTCGTCGTCGAGTGCGCGCTTAATGCGGTCGCCCTCGGCAAGGAGATTCTCCAGATAGCGCTGGTCGCGGTTCTTGAGCGCACGGCTGTAGGCGCCAAGCGACTCGATCAGATGGTCGATCTCGAAGGCGAGCGCGTCGGCGTCGTCGATCATGAGCTCGGACCACATTTGCGGGTTGAGGTGCGCCACGCGGGTGAGATCGCGGTAGCTACCGGCCGAAAAGCCGTGGTGGACCTGGGCGGTGGGGCTTTTGACGTAGGCGTTGGATACCACGTGCGCAAGCTGGCTCGTGAAGGCGATGACGTGGTCGTGCTCGGCGGCGCTGGTCACGCTGAACTTGCCAAAGCCCAAGGGGCGCACCATCTCGCGCACCTGGCCCAAAAGCTCCAGCTTGAGCGCATCGTCTACCGCGGGCGGTACGAGCACCAGCGGGGCGCCCTGGAACAGGTCGGCACGAGAGTTAGCGTAGCCCGAGAACTGGGTGCCCGCCATGGGGTGCGCGCCCACAAAGTAAAAGCCGTGCTCGCGGGCAAGCTCAAAGGCACGTTCGCACACGATGCCCTTGACGCCCACCGTGTCGATCACCACGGGGCCCATGATGGTGTCGGTGTCGGTGGCGTCGGCGAGCGCCTTGGCGTGCGTCTCGAGCCACTCGATGCATGCCTCGGGGTAGCAAGCCAGGACGATGATGTCGCATTCGCCGAGTGTCTTGTCGTTGAGCTCTCCGGCGACAGTGCCCATGCTGGCGGCCGTCATGACATCGTCATCGGGGTCCCAGGCCAGCACGCGGACGCCCGCCTGCGCATAACCGCGGGCAAAACTGCCGCCGATGAGGCCAAGGCCGACGATGCCAGCGCACTTAGGGCCGCCCTGGTTAACGCGCGCGTTTCTCACCGTACCCATGGTTTACTCCATGGTCTCTTGGCAGACAACCTCGCGGATGGCGCGGATGCGGCGCATGGTGTCGTCGAATTGATCGGGGGTGAGGGCCTGGGCGCCGTCGGACCAGGCGCGGCTCGGCTCGTCGTGGACCTCGATCTCCAGGCCGTTGGCACCGCAGGCGGTCGCAGCGAGCGCCATGGGCTCGACGTAGCGGGTGTAGCCGGTGGCGTGGCTGGGGTCGGCGACGACGGGCAGGTGCGACAGGTGGTGCAGCACCGGCACGGCGTTAAGGTCGAAGGTGTTGCGGGTGCGGGTCTCGAAGGTGCGGATACCGCGCTCGCACAGGATGACGTTGTCGTTGCCCTCGCTCATGATGTACTCGGCTGCCATAAGCAGCTCGTCGATCGTGCCGGACATGCCGCGCTTGAGCAGAATCGGGGTCTGGGTCTTGCCGACCTCCTTGAGCAGGGGGAAGTTCTGGGCGTTACGGGCGCCGATCTGCATGACGTCAATCTTCTTGTCAAGGAAGACCTGCACGTCGCGCGGGTCCATGATCTCGGTGACGATCGGCATGTCGAGCTCGGCAGACGCCTCGCACAGCAGGTCGAGGCCGGCAGGGCCCATGCCTTGGTAGGCGTAGGGGGAGGTGCGGGGCTTGTAGGCGCCACCGCGCAGCATCGTGGCACCGGCGGCCTTCACGCGGCGTGCGATGCGGATGAGGTTCTCGCCCTCGACGGAGCAGGGACCGGCGATGACCTGGAACTGGTCGCCGCCGATCTTGACGCCGTGGCCGCAGTCGATGACGGAGTCCTCGGGGTGGAACTTGCGGTTGGCGCGCTTGAACGGCTCCGAGACGCGCTGCACGCGCTCGACGACATCCATGGACTCGAGCAGGAACGGGTCGATCTTGGTCGTATCGCCCACCAGGCCGATGATCGTCTCGTTCTCGCCGCGCGAGACATCGGTCTTCAGACCCTTTTTCTCAATCCAGCTGACGATATGGCTTACGGCCTCGTCGCTGGCGCTCTGCTTTAAAATTGCAATCATGGTGTGCCTCTCACCTCGATGGATAACTTTTGCAAAAACGGCCCGCATCGCGAGCCGTGTATATATGGTGCATGAGAGTTTATACTATCTGACTCGCTTTTGCCTTCTAAAGTGGGCCGTTGCGCCGCGTCTTCCTCGGAATTGCAAAGCTTTTTCTTTTATTTTGATAGCCCGTGGTGCACTTGGGTATAATGCCAACCGTTGGCCCTATTAGCTCAGGGGATTAGAGCGTCTGCCTCCGGAGCAGAAGGCCGTTGGTTCGAATCCAACATGGGGCACCATCGAACGTAAGACCGTCCGAACCTCGCATGGTCCGGGCGGTTTTTCTTATACCGACGCGACGTGATGGGACGTGGTATGGCAGCAACGGATATCGAGCGCGGACTCTCAACCGCCGAGGTCGAGGAGCGTATCGCCGCCGGTAAAATCAACCGCAACATGGAACTCAAGACCAAGTCGGTCAAAGAGCTCATCATCGAGAACCTCTGCACGCTGTTCAATTTGATCAACGTGATCTTGGCTTTCCTGGTCATTTTGACCGGTTCGTTTAAGAACCTGACGTTCCTGTTTGTGGTGTTCCTCAATACCGCTATTGGCGTCATCCAGTCCATGCGGTCCAAGAAGATGGTCGATAAGCTCACGCTGCTGACCTCTAAAAAGGCCATCGCGGTGCGCGACGGTGCCGAGGTGGAGCTCGACTTGGACCAGATCGTGCTCGACGACATCATCCGCCTGGGGCGCGGCGACCAGATTCCCGCTGACGCCGTGGTGGTTTCGGGCGAGGCGCTCGTGAACGAGAGCCTGCTGACGGGCGAGAGCGACCTTATTAAGAAACAGCCCGGTTCCGAGCTCATGAGCGGCAGCTTTATCGACTCGGGCCTGCTGCGCGCCCGCGTGATCCATGTCGGCGCCGACAACTACGTGGCCAAAATTAATAACGAGGCCAAGTACGTCAAAAAGGTCAATTCCGAGATCATGAACGCGCTGAACGCCATCGTGCGCTTTGCGAGCATCATCATGATTCCGCTTGGCCTGGCTCTGTTCGCCTCGAGTGTAAGTGGGCTGTGGGATGCCGCGGGAACCCCGGGCGATAGCGCGCTTTCGTGGTGCTTCTCCGAGCTGTTGGCTGGTCATGTGCCTTCGTCGGCGCTGCTGTCCACGGTGGGCGCCCTACTGGGCATGATCCCGCAAGGCCTGGTGCTGCTGACCTCGTCGGTGCTCGCCATCGCCACGGTGCGCCTGGCCCGCCGCAAGGTGCTGGCGCAGCAGCTCTACTGCATCGAGACGCTCGCGCGCGTCGACGTGCTGTGCCTGGACAAGACGGGCACCATCACGTCGGGTCGTATGGAGGTCGAGGGCACCTACCCGCTGCCTGTTGAGGGTGTTGGCTTTGGCGTGGACTCGGACGAGGCGGCTGTTCCCGTCGATACCACAGTGCTCGATTTTGCGCTGGCTAACGTCGCGCGTGCGACTTCGGCCGATGCCAACGAGACCTGCCAGGCGCTGCTCAACTATTACGCCGATCGCCCGGTCGAGGTGTCTGAGCCGCTGTCGGTCATTCCGTTCTCGTCGTCTAAAAAATGGAGTGGCGCTTCTTTTGCGCAGGGCTCCTATGTGATGGGTGCCGCGCAGTTTGTGCTCTCTGATCGTGTGTTTTCGCAGGTCGAGAACCGTGTCGCCGAGCTTGCCGATACCTGCCGCGTGCTCGTGGTGGCGCGCGTGGACGGCTTTACGCCCGATGGGGATATGGTGGGCGAGGCCGAGCCCGTGGGCTTTGTGACCATCCGCGACGAGATTCGTACCTCGGCGGCCGAGACCATCGGCTACTTTAACGAGCAGGGCGTGACCCTCAACGTGATCAGTGGCGACGACCCGCGTACGGTGTCGTCGATCGCGCGCGTGGTGGGCGTGCCGGGGGCGGACGCTTATGTGGACGCCACGACGCTCGATACACCGGCCAAGCTTGATGCCGCAGTGGACCGCTACCATGTCTTTGGTCGTGTGACCCCGCAGCAGAAGCGCGAGCTCGTGCAGGCGCTCAAGCGCCGCGAGCACACCGTGGCCATGACGGGCGACGGCGTCAACGACGTGCTGGCGCTCAAGGAGGCCGACTGCTCCGTGGCCATGGCGGCCGGCTCCGATGCCGCGCGTAACGTGGCCGAGATCGTACTCGTCGACAACGACTTTGCCTCGATGCCCGCCGTGGTGGCCGAGGGCCGTCGCTCCATCAACAACCTGCAGCGTTCGGCCTCACTGTTCCTGACCAAGACGCTGTTCTCGATGGGCCTGGCGGCGCTGTGTATCGCGCTGCCGCCGTACCCCTTCGAGCCCATCCAGATGACGCTCATTAACTTCTTCTGCATCGGCGCGCCGGGCTTTGTGTTGGGCCTGGAGCCCAACAATGCTCGTGTGAAGGGTGCGTTTTTGAGCAACGTACTCAAGCGTGCACTGCCGGCGTCGATTGCGGTCATTTTGGCTGCGGCGCTCGATATCTTTGTGGCGCGCGTGTTTGGCTTTAGCCAGCTCACGCTGTCTACGATGTGCCTGCTTACGTCGTGCGCGGCGAGCGTCAGCCTAATCTGGCGCATCTCGCAGCCGCTCACACCCTTACGTGTGGTGCTCTTTGTGTTTGTAGTCGCCGGCATCACGGTGGGCGTTATCGGATTCCCGGAGCTGCTTTCTATTGCCAACCTGTCGATGGGCCAGATGGTTATCTTGGCTGTCATCGTGGTCTTTACCTGCTCGGTGTTCTTTAAGCTCGCCACGATGATGGATTCGCTCAAGCCGCGTCGTCGTCATGCCGCAACTGGTTTTGGCCGCGGTGTGCGCGTCCGCCTGGGTCGCGGTGGCGGCAAGGTGAGCTCGACGGGCTCGACGGCCGAACGTTTTGCCAAGCGCGTTGCCGCCGACATGGCGCAGCGCCGCGAAGATCGCACCGCTCGCGAGGCCGAGGCCCGCGCACTCGAGGGCGTGGCCCAGGCCCAGCCCAAGAAAAAGAAGAGTACCGGAGCTAAGCGCTCTCGTGTGACCAAGTCCGCCCAAGGCATCAAAGTCTCGATGCCAAGCAAAAAGAAGAAGTAGCTACGCGCCCTGGCGATGTTGAATTGGTGCCTTGTTCCTGTGGGGCCGTGGCGATGTTATGCTCTAACCTCGATTGTTTGAATTGCTTCGAAAAGAGGATGCCGTGATCTGCCCGCATTGCCTTAAGACTATCGAGGACGGCGCCTCGTTCTGCCCCTACTGCAACGCCTATGTGGGTCCGGGCGATGGTCCCGAGCACACCGAGTTCGTGTTCTGTGAGGGCTGCGGTGCCCGTCTTTCTCCGCATGATCGTACGTGCCCCAAATGCGGACGCCCCGCTCCGGGTATCCTCTCCGAGGACGCGGCCGCATCCGACCTGGCAGCGGGCCGCACGGCAGGCTTTCCGCGCCTAACGCAAGAGCAGATCGATACCGAGGTGCCTCATGCGCCCGCCTCGGCTGCCGCGGTTCTTTCGGACGCCGCCGATCCTAACGAGACCTGCGTGCTGCCGGCTTTCGATAAGGATTTCGGTATCCCCAAGGTCGATATTCCCACGCCCGTTTCCCTGCATGACGATGCTCAAAAACCCAAGCGCAAGGTGCATCCCGACGAGGACGCCTATCACAAGCACAAGCGTCATATCCCCAAGCCGCTCATCGTCATCGCGGTCCTTGCCGTCGTTTGCGGCGGTGCCTATTGGTTCGTGACGGCCGATCCCATGGGTGTCATGCCTGCCTTCTACGACCAGTTTGGCCAGGCTGCGCAGACGACCTTCCCCACGCGCCAAAAGGGCGAGGCGACTGAGGACGATACCAAGCAGGACGATTCTGCCGAGGTGGTCCAGGAAGAAACCGTGCTCACCGATGATCAGCTCTATACCAGGCTCGACGGTCTGTATCAGACCATCGTGTCCTACGGTGACGAGGACCAGATCGGCGAGGTCATCGATTCCTTTAACAACGGCTATCTCCGAACGCCGCTGTCCACCCGCCAGGAGCTGTCGCAGAGTGCCTACGCCCTGCGCGACCAGATTAAAAAGACGCAAGATGAGCTCAACAACCTTAAGTATCAGGACGATACGGTCTATGCGGACGACATCGCCCACTTAAAGCAGCTTGCCGAGTGGATGTACGAGCGTGTCGACGTGATCTGCCAGAGCTGGGACATCTCGCTGGCCATTCCTGATGGTGAGTCGATGAGTTCCCACCAAAGCGATATCCTGGCGCCCATCGCGCAGGGCGGCAACAGCGCGCTGAATCAGTACGACGCCAACGTGGGCTCCTGGAAGCCGCAGCAGCGTTCCTAAAATTAGTACGCCATAGTCGGCATAACCTACGTGCGCAATTGATGTAAGCCCGTGCTTATTGCTACAATTCGTTCAAATATGCTTTAAACACACGAGGAAGGAACCACATGTTTGGTTTTAAGAAAGAGCTCTACACGCCCGAGTATCAGCTTGCCGGCGACGAGTGCGCCGTTATCGAGACGTCGAAGGGTACCATCAAGGTCAAGTTTGACGGCGAGGGCGCTCCCATTCATGTCGCGAACTTCTGCGAGCTTTCCACGATGGGCTTCTATGATGGCCTTAAGTTCCATCGCTATGTGCCCGGTTTTGTCATCCAGGGCGGCGACCCCAATACCCGCGATATGCCCGGCGCCGACGTCGCCGCTGGTCTTGAGGGCCCCGACGGCATGCCCGGTACCGGTGGCCCCGGCTACTGCATCAAGGGCGAGTTTGCCACCAATCCGCGCAACAGCCATGTCGATGGTGCCCTTGCCATGGCACGCTCCATGGACCCCGACTCCGCGGGTTCGCAGTTCTACTTCTGCCTGGGTGCCCAGCATAACCTCGATTCCGGTTACACCGTCTTTGGTACCACGGTCGAGGGTCTCGATGTGATTTCGCAGCTGCGTGCCGGCGACGAGATCGTCCATGTCGAGATCGTTCACGAGTAAAGGGGACTTCCTTGAATAGCCAGCTGATCCAACAGGGCCGCGCCGCTTATCGCGCGGGTGATTTTTCCGCTGCAGCCCAGATGCTTGGGGCGGCAAAGACTCCCGATGAGATTATGGGCGAGGCCGATCACCTTCGTGGTAACGCCTTGATGCACCTGGGCATGTATGCCGAGGCCGCCGAGGCCTATGCCGCCGCCCTCAACGACGGCACCTACGGCAAGCGCGGCGCACTGCTCACCAACCGCGGCAAGGCGCTCGCCGCCGTGGGCGACTACACGACGGCCGCCCAGGCGTTCTCTGCTGCTACGCAGGATGCTTCCTATGCCACGCCGTTCAAGGCCTATCTGGGCCTGGGTAACGCGCTGTTCCAGTCGGGCGACTATGCCAACGCGGGTACTGCCTTCCGTCAGGCTGCCATCGACGGCGCCAATCCGGCTCCTGCCGCCGCACTCGGCGAGCTCGGTCGTTGCTTCATTAAGCTCGGCCGTCCGGCGGATGCCGTGGAGACCTACCGCACGGCTATCGACTTTGCCGGCCCCCGCGACGACACGCGTGCGCTCAATGCCGGCATGGGTCAGGCGCTTTCTGCCGCCGGCCGTCCCTCCGACGCACTCGACGCCTTTAACGCCGCTACTGCCGATGGCATCTACCAGCTCACCTCCGAGCAGGCCGATGAGCTTGCCCGCGTGCACGATTCGCTTGCCGCGCTGTCTGCCCAGACGGCTATGGCCACGGCTCCGGCGCCCGCGATGGACGCTCCTGCCGTTGATCCGCTCGATCCTACGGGCGCGACCGGCCAGTTTATGCCCGATCCCTCGGACACCGGCTTCTTTACGCTGTCCGAGTCCGAGATGGTCCAGCAGGACCGTCAGGATCGTAAGCAGGCCAAGGTCCGTCGTCGCCATCGCCACACGGGCCTCAAAGTCTTCATCGTGCTGCTTCTGCTCATCTTGATCGCCGCGGGCGGTCTGGGCTTTGCCTACACGCGCGGCTTTGGCTTCCCGTCTCAGGAGTCTGTCGTTACCGATCTGTTCCAGGCTGCCGGCGACGGTGACACCGCAAAGGCCGAGTCTTGCCTGGCCTCGAGCCTGTCCGAGGACGCCAAGTCGATGATCATCTCCTCGATTCCGCAGGGTGCCACCGTGTCCGTCGAGGGCATGGATCAGTCCATGACCGAGACGACCGCCAAGGTTAAGGCTTCGCTGTCCAAGGGCGGCGAGCAGGAGTACACCGTCAAATTCGTGCGCTCCGACAACCATATCGGCTGGGCCGTTTCCTCGCTCGATATGGATTTCTCGGCTGCTGACAACCAGTAGTGACCTTATGGGATTTAGCTTTGCCCGGCGCTTCACCGCAAGTGAGGTGCCGGGCTTGCGCTAGTATGATGAGCTAGTAGTTTTCCAGCAATCATCCAACACATCAGGAGTTGCGTTGTTTTCTTTGATGGATATGTTCTTCGGTAGCTATGCGGGCGATCTTGCCATCGACCTCGGCACCGCAAATACGCTTGTCTCCGTGCGCGGCAAGGGCATCGTCATCCGCGAGCCCTCCGTCGTCGCCATCGACAAGAACGACGAGCGCATCCTGGCGGTCGGTATCGAGGCAAAGCGCATGCTCGGCCGTACGCCCGGCAACATTGTGGCCGTTCGTCCCCTGAAGGACGGCGTCATCGCCGACTTCGACGTTACCGAGGCCATGCTTCGCTACTTTATCGACAAGGCGTCCGAGAAGCGCTATCCGTGGACTCCGCGTCCGCGTGTTGTCGTCTGCGTTCCCTCCGGCGTCACGTCGGTCGAGAAGCGCGCTGTCTTTGAGGCCACGATCCAGGCCGGCGCTCGCCAGGCCTACCTGATCGAGGAGCCCATGGCTGCTGCTATCGGCGCCGACCTGCCTGTCGAGGAGCCCACCGGCTCCATGGTCATCGACATCGGTGGCGGTACCACCGAGGTTGCCGTTATCGCTATGGGCGGCATCGTCGTCTCGCAGTCCATCCGTATTGCCGGCGACGAGTTCGATCAGGCCATCCTCACGCACGTTCGCGATGCCTACAACCTTGCCATCGGCGAGCGTACGGCAGAGGACATCAAGATCAAGGTCGGTTCCGCCGTGCCGCTCAAGGACGAGCTCGACGTCGAGGTCAACGGCCGCGACGTGATCACCGGTCTGCCCAAGACCGTGCGCATCGAGAGCGAGGAGATTCGTCGCGCGCTCAACAAGCCGCTCGACGAGATGGCCAAGGCCGTCAAGGACGCACTCGACGCTACGCCTCCCGATCTTGCCTCGGACCTTATGTACTACGGCATTTTGCTGACTGGTGGCGGCGCGCTGCTGCGCGGTCTCGACGTGCGCCTGCGCGATGAGACCGGTGTTTCGGTCAACGTCAGCCCCACGGCGCTCGATAACGTCGTTAACGGCTGTGCCCGCGTGCTCGAGGCCAATGCGTTTGATGGCGGCTTCGTCCAGACCAATGCTTAATTTCCAAAAGGTGGATTCCATTTGGCACGATCTTCGGGTTTCTCCACAAATCTGAATACCAAGCGACAATCAACGGGTATGCGCCCGTTGATTGTTTTCAGCCTGATTTCGGTGTTGCTGCTCACGTTTTACATCCGCGAGGGCGAGGCAGGGCCGATTCATGCCGTGCGTTCGGGCGTAACGACGATTACCTCTCCGGTGCGCTTTGTGGGCTCGGCTGTGGCGGCTCCCTTCAATGCGATTGGCAACGTGTTCTCTAACCTAACGGCGTCGCAGGACACGCTCGACGAGCTCAAGAAGCAAAATGAGGAGCTGACCTCTAAGGTCGCCGAGCTTTCTGAGGCTCAAAAGACTGCCGAGCGCCTGGAGGGCCTGGTCGGGCTGCAATCGACCTACAACCTCAAATCGACCGCAGCTCGTATCGTTGGTGCCTCCGGCGATGCCTGGACCTCGACCGTTACCATCGACAAGGGCTCTGCCGACGGCCTTACCATCAACATGCCCGTGACGAGTTCTGCCGGTGTTATCGGCCAGATCATCGAAGTCTCGGCCAAAACGTCCACCGTGCGCCTGATTGGCGACGAGAACTCCGGCGTATCCGCCATGGTGCAGGACACGCGCGCCCAGGGCATGCTGCAGGGTCAGGCTGACGGCACGCTGCGTCTTGAGTACGTGAGCGTCGACTCCGACGTTAAGGTTGGCGACATCATCGTGACCTCGGGCATCGGCGGTGTGTTCCCCAAGGGCCTTCCGCTCGGCACCGTCTCGTCGGTTGAGAAATCGGCAAACGACGTGTACTACACCATTGTGGTACGCGCCCAGACCACGGCCGAGAACAACGAGGAAGTGCTGGTCATCACCTCGCTGACCGACGAACAGTCGGCCTCGGATGAGGACGTGAGCACGGCCAACAGCACGCCGCAGGGAACGTCGCGCGATGCTGCAACCAAGACGAAGGACGAGGGCTCGGATGACAGTTCCGACACGTCCGAGACGGCCGATTCCGGCTCGAGCGAATAGGGGGCATGTCCATGGATCTACACGAGCAGGGGATGAGCTCCCGCACGTTTGTGATCGCCGCCATTGTGTGCGTGCTGCTGCAGGCAGGCCTGGCACCGCAGATCTCCATTGCGGGCGGTCGTGTCAACTTCATGATTATCCTGGTGTGCCTAAGCGTGTTCTCGGGCGACCCGACCCGTGCCGTCGTGTGCGGTTTTTGCAGCGGCTTGTTCTATGACCTGTCCGCTGCCGTGCCGGTGGGCGTTATGTCGCTCCTGCTGACCGTGGGTTCTTTTGCCCTGGTGCACAGCGCCGTCGGTCAGACGGGCGGTACCCCGAGTGCGCGCGGCGTCACTGTGGGCGCCTTTGCGCTCGTCATTAATGTGATCTACAGCATCATCTTGCTGTTTATGGGTTTGGAGACGAGCTTTGTCGTGGCGATCTTCGGCCATGCGCTGCCGTCCTCGATCCTGACGGGTCTGGTTGACATTCCGTTTTTGATGTCCGGCGTCGTGCCGCAGTCCGGCTATGGATTCTCCGCACGTGGCGGACGCCAGGCGGGTATGCGCTTTAAGCCCAAGACCCGCAAGCTCAAATAGGGGAGGCCCGTAGATGTCTTCCCAGTTGACGGTTATTATCGCCGGTATCGTGCTGGTTGTGGCCATCGTGGTCGCGCTGGTCATCATGCGTCGCGGCGATTCCCGTTTTACCTACGATACGCAGCATGGAACGGCCCCGCGCGCCACCGAGGGCGAGGGCAATACCGCGGCGACCGCCTTTAAGGGCCGTTTTTCCATCCTCACCACGGGTGTGGGCGCGATGTTTGCGGCGCTTGCCGTCAAGCTGTGGGGCATGCAGATGGTCTCGTCGGACTATTACGAGAAGCAGGCCAATAGTAATCAGACTCGCACCGTTACCACACCCGCTGTGCGCGGCCGCATCCTCGACCGCAATGGCGTGGCGCTTGTCCAGAACCGTCCCTCACTTGCTGTCGTGGCCTACCGCGACCTTGCCGAGGATGAGGTTCTGGTTCGCCATCTTGCCAACGTGCTTGGAATGCCTTATGTGGCGGTCCTTCGCAATATTCAGGACAATACAGAGGGCGCTCAGAGCCTGCATACCATCGCGACGGACGTCCGTCGCTCCACGGTTGCCTATATCAAGGAACACGCCGGCGAGTTCCCGGGCGTCAAGATTGCCGAGCGTACCGAACGCCAGTATCCATACGGCGAGACGGCATGCCATATCTTGGGCTATACCGGCACCATTACCTCCGAGCAGCTCGAGGCCCAGAATAAGAAAACCTCTGGCGATGATGATGCTTCTGCTGGCAAGATTACGTACCAGTCGGGCGATATCGTGGGCCAGGCGGGCGTTGAGAGCTACTACGAAAACCTGCTGCAAGGTATTCGTGGCGAGCAGACCGTCAAGGTCGATGCCTCGGGCAATGTGACCGGTCAGGCCGGCGCCGTGCCCGCGAAGGCCGGCTCCGACATTAAGCTCACGCTCGACCTTAAGATCCAACAGGCCTGTGAGACGGCACTGGCGAGCGCTATCGAGCTTGCCAAGACCACTGGCTACAGCAATGCCGGCAACGGCGCTGTGGTGTGTCTCGATCCCAACAATGGCGAGATCCTGGGCATGGCGAGCCAGCCCAAGTTCGATCCGTCCGTCTTTATCGGCGGCGTCTCAAATGACGTGTGGACCGAGCTCAATGATGACAAGGGTTCGCACCCGCTGCTCAACCGCGCCATTAGCGGACAGTACATGTCGGCCTCGACCATTAAGCCGCTCTCGGCGCTGGCCGGTCTTGAGTTTGGAACCTACACTTCAACGCAGACAACCAACTGCACGGGCTATTGGACGGGCCTGGGCAAGGCTTGGGGCAAGCGCTGCTGGCTGACGTCTGGCCACGGCACCATGACGCTGCAGTCGGGTATCGCCAACTCGTGCGATCCTGTCTTCTACGACATGGGCAAGGCGTTCTTTTATGACGAGCAACATCCCGAGGGCCTGCAGGAGGTCTTTCGTCGCTGGGGTCTAGGCAAAACCTGCGGTATCGATCTGCCGAGTGAGGGCGCGGGCCGTATTCCCGATGCCGAGTGGAAAGAGTCGTACTTCACCGACGCCTCTGCCGAGGACCGCAAGTGGAATGCCGGCGATATGACCAACATTGCCATCGGTCAGGGCGACATTCTGGTGACGCCCCTGCAGATGGCGTGTGCCTATATGGGTCTTGCCAACGGCGGCAAACAGTACGTGCCTCACGTGTTTTTGTCTGCCGTGTCGCGCGATGGCGACGGCGATGCCTATAAGTACAACGGCAAGGGCAAGAAGAAGCGCCTGGAGGCCAAGATCAACAGCGATTCGGATTTGGCTCTTGTTCGCAACGGCATGCACGACGTGATTTACACGGCATCGACGTCCCTGGCGGCTCACTTTGGCACCCTGACGCCGCAGGTATACGGCAAGTCGGGCACGGGCGAGAAAAGCGGCGAGGACGAATACGCGTGGTTCTGCGCCTATGCACCGGCCGATGATCCCAAGTATGTCATCGCTACTGTACTGGAGCAGGGCGGCGGTGGCTCAGATACCGCGATGCATGTCGTGCGCGACGTGCTCGGCGTGATTTATGACGAGCCCGATACCTCTTCGGCCTCGGGCGATTCTTCGGTTCGATAGGAGGTTGCGATGGATTTTTCTCCGGCGGATCTGTTCCGTTCAACTAAGACCGGCTCTCGCAGCAGCCTGGACCGTGTCAACAAGCAACTTTCGGCCTCGCGCGGCACGTTTCGCCAAAAGGTGCATATCGGTGTGCTCGTGGCTACTGTGGCCCTCGTCGCCTACGGTGCCATCATTATCTGGTCGGCTTCGCAGTTTAAGGCCGATGCTTCGTTCTCACGCCATCTGCTGGGAATTGGAATCGGTACGGTGCTGGCGGTGCTGGTCTGGCGTACCGACCTGCGCGGTATTTCCAATTTCTCGACGGCGTTGCTCGTCATCGACCTGATCGTGATCCTCTCGCCCAAGATTCCGGGTCTGTCCTATACAGGCGGTCTGGGCATGACGGGCTGGATCAAGATTCCCGGTATCGGCTTGACATTCCAGCCGGTTGAGCTTGCCAAGCTCATCACCATCTTCTTTATTGCTACGCTTGGCTCGCAGTATAACGGTCGCATCGATACCGTTCGTGACTACGTCAAGCTCTGCGGCATGCTGTCCATTCCGTTTTTGGCCGTCGTTGCCATGGGCGACCTGGGCTCGGGCCTGGTCGTGCTGGTTTCGGGCGCCATCGTCATTTGTATGAGCGGTGCACGCCGCGAATGGGTGCTGTCGACCTTGGCCCTGCTCGTGGGCCTGGTGGCCCTCGTCCTGGCGCTCGATTCGGTCTTTGATTCGTTGCTCGGCCACGATGTGCTCATCAAGCAGTATCAGATGAACCGTCTGACGGTCTTTATCGACCCCGATAATGCCGATTCGGACGATGCCTACAACCTGCAGCAGTCGCTTATCGCCGTTGGCTCGGGCGGCTTCTTTGGTAAGGGCCTGGGGCATGCGACGCAGTCGGCCGGCGGCTTTCTGCCTGAGTTCCACACCGACTTCGTCTTCGCCTTCCTGTCCGAGACCTTTGGCTTTTGCGGTTCCTTTTTGCTCCTGTGCCTCTACGTGCTGCTGATCTTTTCGACGATTCGCGTCGCCTTTAAGTGTGAGTCGCTGTTCCTGCGTCTGTCGTGCGTAGGTATCGTCGGCATGTGGGCATTCCAGACCTTCGAGAACATCGGCATGTGCATCGGCATGATGCCGATTACCGGTATTCCGCTACCGTTTATTAGCTTTGGTTCGTCTTCGATGATGATCCAGCTGCTGACGGTGGGTATCGTACAATCCATATGGCGGCATCGTTCGGGCGCCGCGTAACCGCTGGAGGGGTTTGCTATGAAAATTCCCGTAGATAAGCTGACCCGCGCTTTTAAGATGGGCGCGTCCGTTAAGAAGGATTCCGATACGCCGGTGCGCGTCTCGGTCTATCTGGATTCGTCCGCCTCGCGCTTTCTGGCCGAGACGGTGCGTGACGCCTTTGTGCCGCAGACGACCTCGGGCATTGTGCGCGTCGAGCGTCTGGGGGAGGAGCGAATTGCTCCAAAGACCGATACCGATGTGGTGCTGGTGCTCTCGTGTGGTTCCGACCGCTTGGAGAGTGCCGTGCAGGAGCTCGTGATCGCCGGCGCGCCCGTGTGCGTGCTTGCCGAGTCTGCTGTGGAGGTGCCGTTTATCGAGGAGTCCACGCCCATGCTCGGTGTGGTGGCGGCAACCGATAAGACGTATCTGCTCGAGACGCTTGCCCGCTGGATTCTCGATCGCACCGACAAGGAAACGGCTTTTGCGGCGAACTTTGCCTTCATGCGCATCGCGGCGGCCAATCGTATCATCACCTCGTGTGCGCTCACCAATATGGCGACCGGGGCTTTGGTGTTTTTGCCGGGCGCCGATTATCCCGTTATGGCGCTGGCGCAGGTGGGCATGCTCTTTGAGCTCGCTGCCGTCTTTGGACGCGGCATTAAGCCTGAGCGCGGCTACGAGGTCGCCGGCGTGCTTGCCGGCGGTCTTGTGATCCGCGCGGTCACCCGCGCGCTCGTCAAGCAGACGCCGCATATTGGGTTTGCCGTCAAGGCGCTCACTGCTGCCGCGGGCACCTATGGCATGGGCCGTGCGCTCGTTTCGCTCTACGAGCGCGATGTCGACTACAGCCGTGCCAACGAGGTGGTCACTGCCACGTTCTCCCGCGTTCGCGATCTGGTGACCACGGTCGCGGGCGCTACCCGTCCTATGGCGTCCTATCAGGACGCATCAGATCTCGCTGCTTAGGGGTTTTCCGTTGCGCGTTGCATACCAAGACTGTTTTCATTTAATTGAGCCGCTGCTCGCCAAGGTCGAGAAACCGAGCCGCTATATCGATCACGAGTGGGGCACGCTTTCCAAGGCCGATGCCGACTACCGTTGCTGCCTGATCTACCCGGATGTGTACGAGGTCGGTCTGCCCAACCAGGGCATCGCCATCCTCTACAACATCCTTAACCAGGCCGAGGGCATCTCCTGCGAGCGTGGCTATGTGCCGTGGCCCGATATGGGTGACGCCATGCGCGAGGCGGGTATTCCGCTGCTGTCGCTCGAGGGTGCAGCGCCGGTCGCTTCGTTTGATATCGTCGGTCTGCATGTGCCGCACGAGATGGCGGTGACGAACTTCCTCGAGGCACTCGACCTCGCTGGTATTCCGCTGTTAGCGGCTGACCGCACCGAGGACGACCCCATTATCATCGCCGGCGGCCCCTCGGTGTACAACCCCGAGCCGTACGCGGCCTTCTTCGATGCCATCCTCATCGGTGAGGGCGAGGAATCGCTGCTCGAGACCTGCCAGCTGCATCGCCGCCTGCGTGACGAAGGGGTCCCGCGCGCGCAGATTGTCGAGCAGCTTGCATCCATTGCCGGCAACTACGTGCCGTCGCTCTATGAGGTTCGTCACGACGAGTCCTGCTCGCCGCATGGCTACACCGTGCCGCGTGAGGGCAAGGATGCGCCGACCGTGGTCTACAAGCGCGTCGTCGAGGATTTCGGCGCCACGAATCCGCTGTCGCAGTCGTGCGTGCCCTATGCACAGCTGGTTCACGACCGCCTGTCTATCGAGATCCTGCGCGGCTGCGCCCGCGGCTGTCGTTTTTGTCAGGCCGGCATGACGTATCGCCCGGTGCGCGAGCGCTCGGCCGACCAGATCGTCTCGTCGGTGATTCAGGGTCTGGAAAAGACCGGCTATGACGAGGTGTCGCTGACCTCGCTCTCCACGACCGACCACTCCTGCATTCGCGACGTGCTCGGCAGGCTCAACCGTCGCCTGGAGGATACGGGTATTCGCGTGTCTATTCCGTCGCAGCGCCTGGATTCGTTTGGCGTGGATATGGCCGAGTCGGTCGCCGGCGAAAAGAAGGGCGGCCTGACGTTCGCGCCCGAGGCCGGCAGCCAGCGCATGCGCGACATCATTAACAAGAACGTGACCGAGGAGGATCTGGACCGTGCGGCCAAGGCGGCCTTCGAGGCCGGCTGGAACCGCATGAAGCTCTACTTTATGATGGGCCTTCCCGGCGAGCGCGATGAGGACATCGTGGCCATCGCCAATCTGGCCGATCACGTGCTGGAGCTCGGTCGTTCCGTGGTGCCCAAGGCTCGTCGCGGCTCGATTTCGGTGTCCATCTCGGTTTCGGTCTTTATCCCCAAGGCCGCCACGCCGTTCCAGTGGTGCCCGCAGCTCGACTACGACGACGTCAAGCGTCGCCAGAAGCTGCTTATCACGAGTGTTCGCAACCGTGCCGTCCGCGTGCATTACCACGATGCCGAGACCTCGCTCATCGAGGCCGCGCTGTCCCGCGCCGGTCGTGACATGACGCCCGTCATCATCGATGCTTGGCGCTCGGGCTCTCGCTTTGACGCCTGGGTAGAGCATTTCTCGCTCGATAACTGGAAGGAAGCTGCTGCCAAAAACGGCATCGACCTCAATGAGCTCGTGCACCTGCCCTACGAGTTGGACTGGCGCCTGCCGTGGGAGCACGTGAGCCCCGGCTGCACGCGCGGCTTCCTCGAGCGCGAGTACCGTCGCTCGCTCGAGGGCGTCACGACTCCCGACTGCACCCGCACGTCGTGCACCGGCTGCGGGATCTGCCCCACGCTCCACGCCAAGAATGTATTGATGGGTGATCGCGCATGAGTGAGCGCCTGACCGACAACCCCTCGCTCTTTAGGCTTCGTGTTCGCTATGGCAAGCGCGATCGCCTTAAGTACCTGGGCCATCTCGAAGTAATCCATACCATTGAGCGCATCGTGCGCCGTGCGGGGCTTCCCTATGCCGTCACGCAGGGCTTCTCTCCACACATGCGCGTGGGCTTCTCTTCGGCGCTACCGGTGGGTACGTCGTCGACCTGCGAGTGGTATGACCTGTTTATGACCGAGTTCGTGGCGCTCGACGAGGCGTTTGGACGTCTGGCTGCGGCGTCTCCGGCCGATCTGGCGCCCATTGAGGCGGCGTACATCGACGTGCGCACGCCGGCGTTGACGGCGCAGCTCACGCGCCTGTCGTATCGCATCGACCTGCACTTGGATTCCGAGGTGCCCGTAAGCGCCGACGAGGTGCGTCGTGCGATTGACACGCTGCGCGCGGGTCACGGCATCGACTACGCGCGCGGAAAAAAGAGCAAGCGCTTGGATTTGGACCACACGCTCGTTGGCTATGAGCTCACGGCGGGGGAGCGCCCGGATCATTTGGTGCTCATGCTCGACACCCATGCCGACAACGAGGGCTCCATGCGTCCGGAAATTTTGCTTTCTGCTGCTGATGTTTTGTTGCAGGGCTTGACCCCGGGCGTGGATGCACCTATTGTTTCCACCGGTATGCAAGACCTCGTGACCATCTGCTCCTACGATGTCGAGCGTCAGAATCAAGCATGCGAGGACGACGAGGGCCGACTCGTCAGCCCCATACCTGTGCGAACTTGTGGATTTGCTCCACATACTCGTTGACGGGGGTATTTTCGCCTGCTACTATATTCGGCTGTTGCACTAACTGATGCATGAAGGGCAAGTAAACATGTACGCAATCGTTAACACGGGCGGCAAGCAGTACAAGGTCGCCACCGACGATGTCATCACCGTCGAGAAGATCGAGGGCAATGAGGGCGACAAGGTCACCCTGCCGGTTATCTTCCTCAACGATGGTAAGAAGATCGTCACCGATCCCGACAAGCTGGCCAAGGCCAAGGTTACCGCTCAGATTGTTGAGCAGTTCAAGGGCGAGAAGCAGCTGGTCTTCAAGTTCCACAAGCGCAAGCGCTATCGTCGTCTGAAGGGTCACCGTCAGCAGCTCACCAAGCTGAAGATCGTGAAGGTTCAGGCTACCTCCCGCGCCAAGAAGGCTGTCAAGGCAGAGGCTGAGGCTGTTGCCGAGGCTCCCGTCGCCGAGTAGATTACACTCGTAACGAAAGAGTAGGTATACACAATGGCACACAAAAAAGGACTCGGTTCCTCCCGTAATGGCCGTGACTCCCGCGGTCAGCGCCTTGGCACGAAGCGCTTCGCCGGCCAGACGGTAACCACGGGCACGATTCTCGTCCGTCAGCACGGCACGCACATCCACCCGGGTGAGAACGTTGGCCGTGGCAAGGACGACACGCTGTTCGCGCTGGTCGACGGTACCGTTGAGTTCCACAAGGGTATCAAGCACAGGGTCAGCGTACGCCCGCTCGCGAACGCGTAATTCACCCTTCATAGAGCACATATGTGGGAGGCACTTGAGTTTTAGGATTCAAGGGTCTCCTTCTTTTTTGTAGGAGGCGATTCTGTTGTCACAGTTCACCGATATCAGCCGCATTAACGTGTGCGGCGGCGACGGCGGTGCCGGATGCATGTCGTTTAGGCGCGAGGCCTTTGTCCCCAAGGGTGGCCCCGATGGCGGCGACGGCGGTCGTGGCGGCAATGTCGTCATCCAGGCCGATGCTCAGCTGTCTTCGCTGATCGACTACCGCTTTAAGCATCACTTCCGCGCCGAGCGCGGAACGCACGGCCAGGGCGCCCGCCGCAACGGCAAGAGCGGCGAGGACCTGATCCTTAAGGTACCCATGGGCACCGTGGTACGCGAGCTCGACCCCGAGACGCAGACCCCGATGTTCGAGATTGCCGACCTGGTGCACGACGGCGAGCGCGTTGTCGTGGCGCCCGGTGGTGCTGGCGGTCTGGGCAACACTCACTTTGTGACGTCGGTGCGCCGCGCGCCCGCGTTCGCCCAGCTGGGTGAGCCTGCCGAGGAGCATTGGATCGAGCTTGAGATGAAGCTTATGGCCGATGCCGCGCTCGTGGGCTTCCCCTCGGTGGGCAAATCCTCGCTTATCGCGCGCATGAGTGCCGCCCGACCCAAGATTGCCGACTATCCGTTTACCACGCTCGTGCCCAACCTGGGTATGGTGCGTGCCGGCGAGTACTCCTATGTCGTTGCCGACGTCCCCGGTCTTATCGAGGGTGCGAGCGAGGGCAAGGGCCTGGGCCATCAGTTCCTGCGCCACATCGAGCGCACGGCACTCATCATGCATGTCGTCGATATGACGGGCGGTTTTGAGGATCGCGATCCGGTCGAGGACTATCGCATCATCAACCGCGAGCTCGAGCAGTATGGTGCCGAGCTTTCGGAGCGCCCGCAGATCGTCGTCGCCAACAAGTGCGATGCGCCGGGCACTGCTGACAAGATTGCCGACCTCAAACGCGCCGCGCTCGACGATGGACATATGTTCTTTGCCGTGTCTGCTGTGACGGGCGCCGGCCTCAACACGCTGATGCTTGCCGTGGGCGAGCAGGTTGCTAAGCTGCGCGCCGAGTTGGCTGCCTCCGATGAGCCGGTCGATCTGCGCGACGATGAGTGGGAGCGCCGTCGCCTGCAGCGTGAGAAGCGTTTCCGTATTGTTCAGGAAGAGCCCCATGCCTTCCGCGTGGTCGGTCGCGCCATCGAGCGCATGGTTATCCAGACCGACTGGGAAAACGAGGAGGCCGTCATCTACCTGCAGCATAAGTTTGCGCGCATGGGTGTTGACGACGCGCTCGAGAAGGCCGGCTGCCGTGCGGGCGACGAGGTACGCATTTGCCAGCGCGCCTTTGACTTTGAGGGCGCCGAGGCCTTCTCGGAGTACGAGGAGGATCTCGAGGACGCAGACGTTGAGGTTATTGACGTAGCCGATGCTGCGGACGATGGCGTTGAGATTGTCGATGCGGCAGAAGTCGCGGACGATGTCGAGACCCCGGAGGGCGAGTAAGTCATGTCGCTGCGCGGTGGAATTGGTCTGCCTGAGCTGCCTATCAAGGATGGGCAGGAGTTTCGGCTTGGCATTATGGGTGGCACCTTCGACCCGATACATTACGGGCACTTGGTTACCGCCGAGCAGGCGCGCGAGTCGCTCGACTTGGACGCCGTGCTCTTTATGCCGGCCGGCTCTCCCGCCTTTAAGCTCGACAAACCGGTGACGCCTGCCGAGGACCGTTATGCCATGACGGTTCTCGCCACCGCTGCGAATCCGGCTTTTTTGGCGAGCCGTTTCGAGATCGACCGTCCTGGCGTGACCTATACGGCCGATACGCTTCATGCCCTTCGCGACTTTTACCCGCCTCAGGTAAAGCTCTACTTTATTACGGGCGCCGACGCGATTATCGATATTGTGACCTGGCACAATGCTGATGAGATTGCCGAACTGGCAACCTTTATTGCTGCGACACGTCCCGGCTTTGACATCGATACGGCTCGCGCGCGAATCAAAGAGTCGGGCCTGCCGTTTGACGTGCGTTATATCCAGATTCCGGCGCTGGCGATCAGCTCGACCAACATTCGTAAGCGAGTTGCCCGTGGCATGAGCGTGCGCTATCTTACGAGCGAGTCCGTGCTCGGCTATATTCGCAAACGCGGGCTGTATACCGATTTGGGTCAAGAAGATTTTGAGTGATGGGGGTCTACGTTGTCGGTAGAGGATCAGTTTGAGGGTGATGAGCGCGAGCTGCTCAAGCGCATTCAAGAGCTGCTCGATGTGCGTATGAAGGATAAGCGCAAGCGCTACATGCATTCGCTGGGTGTTGCCGAGACTGCGCTTCATCTGGCCGAGGTGTATGGCGTCGACCGCTTTGATGCCGCCGCCGCCGGCCTGATTCACGACTGGGATAAGGTACTCTCCGACGACGAGCTGGTCACGCGCGCTCTGCATTATGGCATTAAGATTGCCGGCTCTCCGTCTGCCGCGACGCCGCTTTTACATGGTCCGGTTGCCGCCTATGAGCTTCCGCAGCTATTTCCCGAGCTATCGCCGGCCGTTTTCCAGGCTGTCGACCGTCACACCGTGGGCGCCTGCGACATGACGCCGCTCGATATGGTGGTCTTTGTGGCCGATGCCATCGAGCCCAACCGCCATGGTGATTATGCCCACGCGCTGCGCAAGATGGTGGGGGAGTCGACGCTTGACGAGTTGTTCTTCTCCTGTTTTGCGCAGGGTCTGGTCTACGTAATCCAGTCCGGGCGCTATCTTTATCCCACGGCTATTACGATTTACAACCATTACGCCCAGCTGCGCTAGCTCGGGCTGTCTAGAAAGAGGTATTCCATGGCCGACGAGACCATGACCGACGAGCAGATTCTTGAAGGTGTGGAGCATAAGAGCTTCGTTGCCACGTCCGACCGCACCGCTGCCTCGCTGTCCGCGAGCGGTGTTGCCGCCGAGGATGTCGCCCGCGCCGCCGCGCAGGCCGCCTACGACAAGAAGGGCGAGGACGTGCAAGTGCTCGATCTGACCGAGCTCTCCGACGTGTGCGACTACTTTGTGCTTGCCACCGGTACCAATAACCGTCAGGTCGATTCGATCGTCGACGAGATCGAGGAGAAGGTCGCCGAGGCTTGCGGTGAGCACCCGTTCTCCATCGAGGGCCGCGAGCAGAAGACCTGGATGCTCATGGACTACGGCTCGGTCGTCGTCCACGTCTTCACCCCCGAGGCACGCGACTTCTATCGTCTCGAGAAGCTCTGGGGCGACGCTCCCCAGCTCCCCCTCAACCTCCTCTAGGACCTTATTTGGGCCGGGGCTTCTCTAGAGCTTCCCTCTACCGTTCGCCGGGCAGTTGTGGTTTTCCGCACCTGCCCGGCTTTCTTTTTGCCCAAAGGCGGTTAATCGTTGAAGCGGGATTGGCGGCCGAAGGATAGGGCGGCGTCGCCGAATTTGTCTCGGACGGCGTCGATGGCGACGGAGAGGTCGCGGCGGTCGCTGGATTGGGCTCCGCGGTCATCAATCTCGCAGAACAGGTCAGTTTGGATACCGCCTTGGTGGTTGAAGTCGCTCATGCCGATACCCGCCAGACGCACGTGCATGCCTTCTTGCCAGATATTGTCGAGCAGCTCGAGCGCTACGGCCACAAAGATATTCTCGTCGTCGGTGGGGTGGGGCAAGCGGCGCTGTGCCGTGCGTCCGCTACCGTAAGAGTATTTGAGCTTGAGCGTTACGGTTCCGCCCGTCAGCCCTTGACGACGTAGGCGGCGCCCAACCGACTCGCCCAGCAGCGCAATCGCCGCCTCGATATCCCCACGCTCAGTCAAATCCTTCGCAAAGGTGCGCTCATTGCTCACCGATTTAACTTCACGTTCGTCATCCAGGCTGGTGACCTCGGATACTTCGAGCCCCAAAGCACGCTGACGCATGCGCTCGCCATTCACGCCAAAGATTGCAGCCAGGGTGGACTCTGGCGCGCGTGAAAGCTCGCCGAGCGTATAGATGCGCATGCGACGCAGTCGCTCCTCGGCCGAGCGCCCGATGCCGCTCATGGCAGATACCGGCAGCGCAGCCAAAAAGCGCTGCTCGGTTCCGGGGCGCACGATAGTCAGCCCAAACGGCTTGTCGCGCTCGCTTGCGATCTTTGCGACCGTCTTGTTGCAGCCCACGCCAATTGAGCACGTCACTCCCAGCGCTGCCACGCGGTCGCTTATGCGCCGCGCAACCAGCAGCGGGTCTTCGGGCGCGAACCGGCCCGGCGTAATATCGATAAAGGCCTCGTCGATGGACACACGCTCCACGCGCGGTGTCTCGTCGGCGAGAATCGCCATGACCTGTGCGCTCACCTCACGGTAGCGATCGAAGTGTCCGTGCGTCCAAATGGCCTGCGGGCACAGGCGCCGCGCCTCGGCTGAGGCCATGGCAGAATGCACGCCAAAGCGACGTGCCTCGTATGAACATGTGGACACGACGCCGCGTGACTCGGCGTTTCCACCCACAATGAGCGGCTTGCCGCGCCACTCGGGATGATCGAGCATCTCCACGCTCGCAAAAAATGCATCAAGGTCCATCAGACCCACCGCCGGACCCGTCCAGGGCGGCGGCGTGACGCCCGCAGCATCCTCATAACCGTATGTATGTTCGCGTCTTTCCATGTCATGAGTATACCGCGCAGCTCATGTGGGGTGCGTGGATGTGCTTGCAAATCGCGAATTCTTGTCTAAGATATGGATTTGCCCTCGACTACACCGAAGAAGTTGGTCTCACGGACTTCACCTGCCCGCGTCGATGGCGTATTATGTTCAACTGTTTGTTTGTAGTTGCAGCCTAAAGCTGCTTGGTTGGAGGAGTTTCCTTTGGCAGTCAAGATTCGCCTTGCTCGTCACGGCGCTAAGAAGCGTCCGTACTACCGTGTCGTCGTCGCCGATTCCCGCGCCCCGCGTGACGGTCGTATCATCGAGGAGGTTGGCCGCTACAACCCGATGACCGCCCCCAAGACCATCAACCTCGACCTCGAGAAGATCGCTGACTGGCAGTCCAAGGGCGCTCAGCTCACCGACGCCGTCGCCGCTCTGGTCAAGGCCGCCAACGAGGGCGAGAAGACCGAGACCGTCGTCAAGAAGTCCAAGAAGCAGCTCGCCAAAGAGGCCGAGGCCGCTAAGGCTGCCGCTGAGGGCGCCGAGGAGTAAATCGTGCCTGAGGTTGACGCTGCACAGCTCGAGGGTGAGGCAATGCTCTCAGATCGCATCGCCGATCTCGTCGAATATCTCGTTGTTCAGATCGTCGACGACCCGGATTCCGTGAGCCTTGAGGTCATCGATGGTGACGACGCCTCCACAATTGAGGTTTCGGTTGCCGAGGATGACGTCGCTAAGGTCATCGGCCGTCGCGGCCGTACCATCAAGGCCATTCGCACGCTCGCCCGTGCACTGGCCGCTCGCCTCGACACTGCTGTCGAGGTAGAGGTTCTGGGCTAGGACCTTGAGGTCCCAGTACAAAAATATCGCCCGTGTGGTCAAGCCGCACGGAAGGAAGGGGGAGGTCCTCGCGCAGCCGCTGCGGGGGCTTCCTTCTGTATTGGAGCCGGGTATGCGCGTCGCCTTGACGCCGCCGGCGCTCAAGCGCGACCGTTTTTGCACGGTCGTATCCGTCACCGATACGGGCGATGGCGATCTGGTCTCGTTTGAGGGCATTGACGACTTGACGGCTGCCGAGGGCATCACCGGATGCTATGTGCTGGCCAATCGTGACGACTTCGAGCTCGATTCGCTCGACGCCGCCTATACCGACCTTATGGGTCGCGAGGTGGTCGACGAACGCTTTGGTTCGCTCGGCACGATTGTCGAGATCATGTCGACGCCCGCCAACGATGTTTGGGTTGTCGAGGGTGGTCGGTACGGCGAGGTGCTGATTCCCGTGATCGAGCAGGTTGTGCTCGATCTTCCCGACACAGGAACAATTTCCGTCCACGTTATGGACGGCCTGATCGATATGGACAAGTAGGGAGGACAGCATGCTGATTGAGACCCTTTCGGTCTTTCCCGAGATGTTTGAGCCCGTCATGTCCACGTCGATTTTGGGCCGCGCCCGCAAGGCCGGCCTTTTTGATTTTAAGGCGTATAACCTGCGCGACTGGACGCACGACCGCCATCGCACTGTCGATGACGAGCCGTATGGCGGCGGGCAGGGTATGCTCATGAAGGTCGAGCCTATTGCCGAGGCAATCGAGGCCATCAGCTCTGAGGGTCCCAAGCCCACCGTGGTGTTCTTCACCCCCTGCGGCGAGCCCTTTACGCAGCATGTGGCCGAGCGCCTGCTCAAAAGTGAGCGCCTGCTGTTTGTGTGCAGCCGTTACGAGGGCGTCGACGAGCGCGCATATGCGTATGCCGATGAGCGTCTGTCGATCGGCGACTACGTGCTCACGGGCGGCGAGCTGCCCGCTATGGTCGTAGCCGACGCCGTCGTACGGCTCATTCCCGGAGCCTTGGGCGACGAGATGAGCAACGTGGACGAGTCCTTCTCGACCGCCGAGGACGGTGGCCTGCTCGAGTACGCGCAGTACACCCGCCCCGCCGAGTTCAATGGCGAGGGCGTGCCTCCAGTACTCGTAAGCGGCGACCACGCCAAGGTCGATGCCTGGCGTCGCAAAAACGCCATCGAGCGTACCTGTCGTTGGCGTCCCGACCTGATCGAGACGGCACGTCTTACGCCCGAGGAGCGCGCGTACGCGCGGGAGATCCTGGACGCTTCGTATTCGCAGAGCGAGGAGTGAGAATGGTCCCATCGCAGCATTCTGCCCTGAGGGGCGCCTTTGAGTGGATCGTAATCGTTGCGATCGCGCTGGTCGCCACCTTCTTGATTCGCTCGTTTGTGGTCGAGCCCTTTGTGGTGCCCACCGGCTCCATGGAGTCCACGATCGAGATTGGCGACCAGATCCTGGCGCAAAAGGTGAGCCTTGAGCTTGGGCAGCCCGTCAAGCAAGGCGATATCGTGGTGTTCCACAACCCCGATGCCACGTCCGAACATGACGTGCTGGTAAAGCGCGTCATCGCCGCGGCCGGCCAGACGGTCGATCTGCAGGAAGGCAAGGTCGTCGTCGACGGCCAGGCGCTCGACGAGGACTATACGACTGGCATGAGCTGGCCGCTTTCGGTCCAAGCCCCCGGCGCTCAGGTGAGCTATCCCTACACCGTCCCTGACGACTGTGTGTGGGTGATGGGCGACAACCGCGAGAACTCTGCTGACTCCCGCTACTTTGGCCCGGTCGACCGCTCCGACTTGATCGCCGTGGCGCTTGTGCGCTACTGGCCGCTCAACCGTATCGGCGCTATCGATTAAAAACCGCTATAGTACAGTACCTAACCGTGTAATCGTTTCGACGAGGGGATATTAGAGGCATGAACGCTTCACCGCTTTCCTTCCAAGACATTATCCTGCGCCTCCAGCAGTACTGGGGCGAGCAGGGCTGCGTCATTATGCAGCCCTATGACTCCGAGGTCGGTGCCGGTACCTTCCATACCGCGACCACGCTGCGCTCGCTCGGTCCCGCCGAGTGGCGCACCTGCTATGCACAGCCCTGCCGCCGTCCCGCCGACGGCCGCTACGGCGAGAACCCCAACCGCATGCAGCACTATTATCAGTTCCAGGTGCTCATCAAGCCCTCGCCGGTCAACGCCCAGGAGCTCTACTTGGGTTCGCTGGCCGCCATTGGCCTGGACCCCAACGACCATGACGTCCGCTTTGTCGAGGACGACTGGGAGAGCCCGACGCTGGGCGCCTGGGGCCTTGGCTGGGAGGTCTGGCTCAATGGCATGGAGGTCACGCAGTTTACGTACTTCCAGCAAGTGGGCGGCATCGAGGTCGACCCCGTGCCCGTCGAGATCACCTACGGCCTGGAGCGTATCGCCATGTACGCCCAGGGCGTCAACTCGGTCTACGATCTGGTGTGGAGCTACCTGCCCGACGGCACGCCCATGACCTACGGCGACGTGTTCCTGGAGAACGAGCGCGAGTTCAGCGCTTACAACTTTGAGGTCGCCAACGTCGAGATGATGCGTCAGAAGTTTGACGACTACGAGGCCGAGTGCCACGCCTGCCTGGAGCGAAAGCTGCCGCTGCCGGCGTACGACTGTGTCATGAAGTGCAGCCACGCTTTCAACCTGCTCGATGCCCGCGGTGCGCTGTCCGCAGTCGAGCGCGCCAACTACATCCTGCGCGTCCGCGCCGTCGCCAAGGCGTGCTGCGAGGCCTATATGGCCGAGGTCGCCGGAATCAACGAGAATGCCGATCAGGAAGGCGAGGTGGCGTAAGCCATGGCAGACGCTAAGGATTTCCTGTTTGAGATCGGTACGGAGGAAATGCCCTCTGCACCGCTGAACAATGCCGTCAAGCAGCTTGGCACCATGATCGCCAAGGGTCTCGACGAGGCCGGTCTGGCCCACGGCGAGGTCCGCGTGATCTCGAGCCCGCGTCGCCTGGCTGCGCTCGTGGCCGACGTCGCCACCGCGACCGATGAGGTTCACGAGGTCAAGCGTGGCCCTGCGGCCAACATCGCCTTCGACGCTGACGGTAACGCCACCAAGGCCGCCCAGGGTTTCGCCCGCAAGTGCGGTGTGGCTGCCGAGGATCTGGTCCGTCGCGAGGACACCGACGGCCGTGAGTACGTATTTGCCGAGAAGAATATTCCTTCCGCCCCGGCCACCCCGATCCTGACGGCCCTGTGCGAGAAGACCATCGCCGGCCTGCAGTGGCCCAACTACCGCTCTCAGCGCTGGGGCCACGAGCACGCCACGTTCGTGCGTCCGGTCCGTTGGATCTGCTGCCTTCTGGGTGAGGACGTCGTGCCCGTGTCGTTTGCCGACGTGACGAGTGGCAACACCACGCGTGGTCATCGCGTGCTTGGCCACGGTGACCATGTGGTCGCTAGCCCCGCTGTTTACGAGCAGGTGCTCGAGGATGCCGGCGTGCTCTCCGCCGAGCGGCGTCGCGAGGCCATCCTTGCCGGTATCGCCGAGGTCGAGGCTGCGCGCCCCGGCTGCCACGTCGATACGCCCAAGAAGGTCTTCGAGGAGGTCATCAACCTCTGCGAGTGGCCGACGGTGCTCGTCGGTACCTTTGATGAGGAGTTCCTCAAGGTCCCGCACGAGATCATCTGCGAGTCTATGCTCACCAACCAGCGCTACTTCCCGATTTATGACGGCGAGGGCAAGCTGACGCGTGAGTTCGTGATTGTCTCCAACAGCAAGCCCGAGAATGCCGAGCGCGTGATCGACGGCAACGAGCGCGTTGTGCGCGCCCGCTTGGACGACGCCAAGTTCTTCTATGAGGAGGATCTGAAGATCTCCCTCGACGAGTTCCGCGAGCGCCTGGCCAAGGTCGCCTTCCAGGAGAAGCTCGGTAGCGTGCTCGCCAAGTCCGAGCGTATTGAGCAGCTTGCGCTCGCTATTGCCCGCGAGGCGCACCTGGGTGCCCACCTGGCCGCCGATGCCGGCCGCGCCGCGCACTTGTGCAAGGCCGACCTGGTGTCCAACGCTGTCGTCGAGTTCACGAGCCAGCAGGGTGTGATGGGCGGTTACTACGCCATCGCGATGGGGGAGAACGAAGAGGTCGCTCACGCTATTCGCGATCACTATCGTCCCCGCTTTGCTGGCGACGAGCTGCCCGAGGGCACCGCTGGCTGCATCGTGGCCTGCGCCGACAAGCTCGATACCATCGCCGGTATCTTTGCCATCGGCGAGCCCCCGACCGGCTCTTCCGACCCGTATGCGCTGCGTCGTGCCGCCATCGGCATCATCAACATCCTGCGCGACCGTCTGCCGATCGACCCCACGTCGCTCATCGACTTTGCGCTCGAGCTCTATAGCGAGCAGGGCATTGAGTTCGACGCCGCCGAGGTCGCCCAGCTGGTTCGCGACTTCTTCCATGGCCGCCTGGTGAGCATGGCCCGCGACGAGAAGATCCCGGCCGACACCGTTGCCGCCGTTTCCGCGGTGCACATCATTGCCCCGTCGGTCTTCTTCGCCCGCTGCGCCGCCCTCGACGAGGCCCGCAAGAACGACGCCGAGACCTTCGACAACCTGGCAACCGCCTACGCCCGCGCGGCGCATATCTCCAAGCCCGAGCTGGGCGCGGAGTACGACCGCGCCCTGATGGGCGAGGTCGAGCTTGCGCTTGCCGACGCCTCCGAGGCCGCCCAGACCGCCGTCGATGCCGCCCTTGCTACCGAGGATTACCCGGCCGCATTTGCCGCCCTTGCCGCCCTGCGTGCCCCCATCGACCGTTTCTTTGACGAGGTTATGGTCATGGACAAGGACGAGCAGCTCCGCGATAATCGCCTTAAGCTGCTCAACCGCTTCGAGGCCGTTTTCTCCGGCATCGCCAACATCGGTGAGCTTGCCCGCAAAAAGTAAGCTAGCCTGCGCATAAGCGCAAAAGGAGCCCCGCATGGATTGCCCGGTCGCCGCTCGTCCCACCGTTATCGTTATCTCCGACTCGCTCGGTGATACCGCTTGTGAGGTGGTGCTTGCGGCGTCCGGGCAATTTGATGAAGGGGCTTTTCGTGTTTTACGTCTGCCTAAGGTGACCTCGGTGGAGCAGGTCAAGTCGTTTGTGGGCCCGCGAGTCGATGCCGACCATCGTGATATCGCCGTGTTCCATACCATCGTCGATCCGGCGCTTCGTGCTCGCGTGCTCGACTACTTGGGCATGCTGCACATTCGCTCGGTCGACCTGATCGGCCCGACGCTTGCCGTGCTGTCGTCGCTCATCGGTGTGCCTCCCAAGGGCGTTGCGGGTGTGATACACAAGACCGACGATCGCTATTTCCATCGTATCGAGGCTATGGAGTATTTCGTTGAGCACGATGACGGGCGCGGCTGCGATGATCTGTCGGATGCCGATATCGTGCTGCTGGGTGTATCCCGCACATCCAAGACGCCGCTGTCGATGTATTTGGCCTATCAGGGCTACAAGGTCGCCAACGTTCCGTTGGCGCACGGTATGGAGCCGCCCAAGTCGATTTACGAGGTCGATCCGTTGCGGTTGTTCGGTCTGATTTCGACCGTCGATGTGATTTCCGAGATTCGCGATAGCCGCCTGGGCGACGACTATGCCCGCGCCGTCGCCGGCTCTTATGCCGAGCCCGAGAGCGTGCGCGGCGAGCTCGAGGAGGCTCGTGCCCTCATGAAACGTCTGGGTTGCTTTGTGGTGCGCACCGACGGCAAGGCGATCGAGGAGAGTGCCTCCGAGATCATCGCTCATATCGAAGAGATTCAAGAGGCAAGAGCTCGCCGTGCCGCCCGCCGCGCCCAACAAAGCTAGCTTATTAGATTAGCTTAAAATACCTGATACTGATAAAGCGATTTAGCAAATAACTTGCACTTGACCTGCGAGTCTCTTGTAGTGGTATCTTCATAAGGTAACCACCTTTACCTACCGTTTACCGCTAGTTTTAGCACGTTTACCAAACCGCGTATCCTCTGCTCAAGCCCATTCAAAACCCGCCGTATAGTTCCCTCACGGCCCGCATCCGGCGGGCCGATTCGTTACCACGGTCGTGCGCGAGAGCGCATGGAAGGGGAAGTATCGTGAGCGATTGCAAGAGGGTTTACCGTTTTGGAACCGATGCCCAGGGCACCTGTGTCACTGAGGGCGACAAATCCATGAACTTCGTGCTTGGCGGCAAAGGCGCTAACCTTGCCGAGATGAGCCGTATCGGCCTGCCGGTTCCCGGTGGCTTTACCATTACCTGCCAGACCTGCGTAGAGTACTCTGGTGCCGGCAACGTCTGGCCCGAAGGCGCGCTCGACGAGATCGTTGCTGCCGAGGCCGACCTCGAGGCTCGCTGCGGCAAGAAGCTCGGCGATGCCCGTGACCCGCTGCTCGTCTCGGTGCGCTCGGGCGCTCCGTTCTCCATGCCCGGTATGATGGACACGGTCCTCAACTTGGGCCTCAACGACGAGTCCGTTCAGGGCCTTATCGCCCAGACGCAGAACCCGCGCTTTGCCTGGGACAGCTATCGTCGCTTTATCCAGATGTTCTCCAACGTCGTCATGGGTGTCGATGCCGACTTGTTCGAGAATGCCCTGACCCAGGCCCGCCTGGTCGCCGGCGTTCGCGTCGACTCCGAGCTTTCGGCCGAGGACCTGCAGGAGCTCGTCGAGACCTTCAAGTGCATTTTCTCCGACAACGTCGAGGCCGCCCAGTACCCCGAGCTCGAGGTCGCGGAAGGCAAGCCCGTCTTTCCGCACGATCCGGAGCTCCAGCTGCGCCTTGCCATTCAGGTCGTCTTTGGCAGCTGGATGAACGAGCGCGCCTGCATCTACCGCAAGCAGCACGGCATTTCCGACGACCTTGGCACCGCCGTCAACGTCCAGGCTATGGCCTTTGGCAATAAGGGCGAGACCTCGGCGACCGGTGTCGCCTTTACGCGCAACCCGGCCGACGGCACCAAGGAGTTCTACGGTGACTTTCTGGTCAACGCCCAGGGCGAGGATGTCGTTGCCGGCATCCGCAACACCGAGCCCATCGCCGACCTCAAGACCACCCCGGGTCTCGAGTCCGCAGGTGAGGAGCTTGAGCGTGTCTTCCTGACGCTTGAGGATCACTACCGCGATATGTGCGACATCGAGTTCACCATCGAGCAGGGCAAGCTCTGGATGCTCCAGACCCGCGTGGGCAAGCGTACCGCAACCGCCGCTCTGCGCATTGCTATTGAGATGGTCGAGGAAGGCCTCATTACCCGTGAGGAGGCCGTGAGCCGCATCGACCCCGCGCAGCTCGACCAGCTCCTGCACCCGCAGTTCGACTCCTCCAAGAAGTACGAGGCGCTCGCATGCGGCCTTAATGCCAGTCCCGGTGCCGCCGTGGGCGAGGTCGTGTTCTCGAGCGATGACGCCGTTGCGCGTTCTGCCGAGGGCCATAAGGTCATTCTGGTCCGCTGGGAGACCAACCCCGACGACCTGAAGGGCATGGTCGCCGCCGAGGGTATCTTGACGAGCCATGGTGGCAAGACAAGCCACGCCGCCGTTATCGCCCGTGGCATGGGCACTCCCTGCGTCTGCGGTGTCGAGCGTTTCCATATCGACGCGGCTGAGAAGGTCGTTCGTATCGAGGACAGCGATCGCGTGCTGCACGAGGGCGACATCATCTCCATCGACGGCACTCAGGGCATCGTCGTCGACGGCGCCGTCGATCTGGTTTCGGCCGAGCTCACTGGCGACTTGGACACCATCCTGTCCTGGGCTGATGAGATCCGCCTGGACGAGACCGACGGTCACGCCAACCACGTGCGCGTCAACGCCGACAACCCCGAGGATGCCGAGCTCGCGCTCGAGTTTGGCGCCGAGGCCATCGGTCTGTGCCGTACCGAGCACATGTTCCTGGGCGATCGCAAGAACATTATCCAGAGCTTCATCCTGTCCGACGACGAGGCTGTGAAGCAGCAGGCCCTGGCCGATCTGCTCAAGGTTCAGACTGAGGACTTCTTGGCGATGTTCAAGACCATGTCCGGTCGCGAGGTGGTCGTTCGCCTGCTCGATCCGCCGCTTCATGAGTTCCTGGATAATCCTCGCGAGCTCGAGGTCGCCATCACCAAGAAGGAGGCTGCCGGCGCCAGCGAGGAAGAGCTCGCCGCCCTGCGTGCCCGCCTGCGTCGCATCGACGGCATGGTCGAGTCCAACCCGATGCTCGGCCTGCGCGGCGTGCGTCTGTCCGTCGTCTTCGGTGACCTGCCGCTCATGCAGGTCCGTGCCGTGGCAACGGCTGCCGCTCGCCTCGTCAAGGAAGGCGTCGACCCGCGTCCCGAGATTATGGTCCCGCTCGTTTCCATTACGGCCGAGCACGTCCAGACTCGCGAGGTCATCGAGCGCGTGATCGCCGAGGTCTCCGCCGAGGAGGGCGTCGAGCTCGACATTCCCGTGGGCACGATGCTCGAGCTGCCGCGCGCCTGCATGGTCGCCGACGAGATCGCCCCGCACGCCGACTTCTTCTGCTTTGGCACCAACGATCTCACCCAGACGACCTTCGGCTTCTCCCGCGACGATGCCGAGGCTAAGTTCATCCCGCTGTACATGCATAAAAAGATTTTGAAGGATAACCCCTTCGAGACCATCGACATGGCGGTGCTAGAGCTCGTGCGCATGGCCGTCGAGAAGGGTCGCGCCACCAACCCCGACATGCACTTTGGCGTGTGCGGTGAGCACGGCGGCGACCCTAAGTCCATCAAGGGCCTGTTCAACGTGGCCGACGTGGACTACGTTTCCTGCTCGCCTTACCGCGTGCCTCTGGCGCGCCTGGCGGCCGCTCAGGCCAAGCTCGAGGCCAAGCGTTCCGCTTAACTGAGTCACGTTCCATTTGCGCCTTTTACGCCCCCCTTCGCGCCGTCGCGCCCCTGTGGACGCGGCGGCGTTTTACGTTGGTTCAATACATTGGTAACTGACGGGAGGACTGCGATGAAAAACCTCACCAGGTATTTGCAACGAGCGCGTCGGGGAGCACAGATGACCCTGTGCTGGGTGGTCGTTGCGGTCACGGCGCTTTGCGGGATGCCGACAGCCGGTTTTGCCCTTCAGGATGATTCGCGCGACGAGCTCTATGGCGACGTGGTCAACCCGCTCACCATTACGGTCAACGATCGCGACTGCACGTTTGTAGATATCGATGACGGCAAGCTCGAGGGCCGTACCTCGATGTACGACAACGTCTCGTTCTATACGGCCGCCGTCAAAAAGGTGCTGCCCAACTGGGCATCGCTAGCCTATAACATCCTTGGCTATGGTGGAGGCGACGACTCCGGGGACTTTTTGTACTGGGACCACGCCGGCAAGGGCTTTGAGAAGGACTTTGGTAAGGGTCACTATATCTATCTCTATGATGCGCTTTCGGGCGGCAACGGTGAGCATTCCGATGGTGCCGACAAATCGAAGCAGAGTGGTCTGACATCTGCAAAAAGCCTCAATGCGGTCTACGAGCGCTTGACCGACGATATCGCCGGCTGTATCGGTCACAAGCTGAAGGGATCTGATTTCCGTAAATACGTGCCGCTCGACGGACTGTCGAAAGACACGACTGAGCAGGACGTCATCTATGCCACCATTGCTTGTGTCGACAAGCTCGGCGGCACCTACCAGTACGATTTCAATGGCTTTGGCATCGCGTTCTATAACTTTAGAGTTCAGCAGCTCAACAGCGTGAACAAGCTTAACTGTGCGCCCGAGGACGCGCCGGGCTATTCCTTTGTCGATTCTAAGACTGAGCAGGAGCTCGTTACCTCGGCACTTAACGTCGGCTATGAGGACGCCTCGCAGAGCATCACGCTCGCCCGCGGTACCGAGGAGACGGTCGGCACGAGCACTTCTGAATCCGCATCGTATTCCAAAGGCGGCTCGTGGGGTGCATCGGTGAGCCTCAAGGAGTCGCTGGGCGTGCCCGCAACAGCGAGCGAGGAGATCGAGACCTCGTTTTCGGCCGAAACCACGATGTCCCAGTTGTGGGAGGCGAGCAAGACCGAGGAACAGTCGATCACCACAACGGACAATCAGTCGGTTACCGTCAACATGACGATCCCGGCGCACACGCAGGTCAATAGCAAGCAGACGAGTTCTACCACGACGCTGTCCGAGGACTATGACCAGCCGGTGGGCGTGACGTTCGACGTGATCATCTTTAACATGAACGGCGAGTGCTACGACGACAACGCCGCCGTGCAGGAGTTCCATACCGCCGGTTATGACCAGCGCTCGTTCTACACCACCTTTGGCGATCAGTCGACCGACGCCGTGCAGAACCTGTTCCTGCGCTCAATCGCCCATCGTGGCGACGACGGCTACGATACCACCGCCGGAAACGTTACGAGCTGGTCGCATCGCACCAACAACCACATGGTGCGAGCCATCGATTGGAATTCGGTCCTGGCCGATCGCGAGGTGCCTTCGCGCAACGGTGGCGCTCCGCGCACGTGCAACGTGCTCAATGACATGGCCGCCACCTACCCCATGTCCATTACGGGTTCCAATCTGTCGTTTGAGTCGGTGACGGTCGATACGCAGCTGGGCACGCCGCAGCCTATTAAGCCAATCTCCAAGATTCTCGTGTCGCTGCAGACCGATAAGACCCGAAGGCTTACGGTGGGAGAGGAAGACCCCATCTCTTCCTATCGCGTGCGTGCAAGGGACGAGGACGATGTTGACTACTACGGCTTTGTGAAGTCGTCGGGCGACTGGCGCGTGGTCGATAAAAAGGGCAAGGAGTGCAAATCCGACGTCATCGAGATCCGGACCGACCCTGTTACCCACGAGCAAGTCGTGGTGGGCAAAAAGGCCGGTACCGCCTACGTAAAGTACTTTATTCCCGAGGACACCTATGTGGACGTGAACGGGCATGTCTCGACCAATGACGAGATCGACGCCGCGGCCTACAAATATAAGGTAAGCGACGTGGCGCCCGAGCCGTTTAACGGCAGCATCAAACTCGAGGGCTCGGCACAGACCGTCGTCGGCGTCGAGGAAAATCTCAACGGCATCGAAGGCCTGACGGCTACGGTCTATGACACGACGGGCAAGGAGGTCGATAGGGTCTGCTGCTGGGAGGCCCAAGAGCTCGAGAGCAAGGGCATTTCGGTCGCGACAGACGGCACGATGACCATCTCGCAACCGGGCACCTTCCATGTTCGCGCCTTTATTGACGGCGTGTATTCCGATTGGGCCGAGGTCATCGCCGCACCCGCACCGGTCGACCCGATGACGACCGTGGTTGAGACACCGGTGAGCGTTACGTCCGCCTCCACGGGGGATTCTTCGGCAACGACGGATAGCGCGGCTCCTGCCCAGGGAGAACAGTCCGCTTCCGATGCGAACGCGGCCGAGTCTGCTCCGGCGAGCGACGATGCCGCTGCATTGACTGACGACACCACGCCCACTGCCGCGAAGGATGCCTCGCCGATTCCTACGGGCCTCGTTACCGTTTTGACCGATATCTGCCGCTACGGCATCGATCACGGCCTCATCAGCACATCGAACAAGGAAGAGATGTCTAAGCAGGACTTCGACATCTTGGGCATCCTGTACCTGATGGCAGACAGCCAGGACCTGGTGCCCCAAGACGCCGAGGACGCGATGAGTGAATGGGTCCATGACAACTATAATGACGAAGAGCTTGCCACCTGGAAGCAGCATGCGCTTTCGGTGCTGCTCGAATACGGCTATATCGCGCCCGGCACGACCGTGACGACCCCAAAGATTGATGCTGCGGACGGCGCATAAGTGCAGAAAGAGTGCGTGTTTTTGTCTTTTTGCGCACGGGCAAAATAGTTCTTGCAGCCAAGGTCGTGGCGTGTATACTCGAATACGTTTGTTCAACTACGTGCCGGCCAAGGTGGTACGGCACCTCTAGAAGAGTAAGGAATTGCACATGGATTACATCCGCGCAATCGAGCGTCAGCAGATCCGCGAGGACATCCCGCAGGTCCGCGTTGCCGACAACGTCAAGGTCCACTACCGCATTAAGGAAGGCGACCGCGAGCGCATCCAGGTTTTCCAGGGTGACGTCATCCGCATGGCCGGCGCCGGTGCCCGTGAGACCTTCACCGTCCGCAAGATTTCCTTCGGTGTCGGTGTTGAGCGTACCTTCCCGCTTCACAGCCCCAAGATCGCCAAGCTCGAGGTCGTCCGTCATGGTCGCGTCCGTCGCGCCAAGCTGTACTACCTCCGCGACAAGGTGGGCAAGGCTGCTCGCATCCCCGAGAAGCGCTAAGAAGATCGCAGCGTCTGTCCACTCGTTTGGACAAAAGGGTCACCTTCGGGTGGCCCTTCTTTTTATCTGATTTGCATGCAAGGAGGCCCCGATATGGCCAACATGACGAGCTCGGTTTCGGCATCGCAGGTTGCCGGCGAGCTGGCGAGCGCCACGTTTGAGGAGATCCCCGCCCTCGTGGAGCATTATCGTGAGGATCCGCGCCAGCAAGTGATCAAGGCTTGCGAGCGTGCCCTTAAGCGCCATGCCAAGGAACTTGCCGAGCGCGAGCGCGTCAACGGCATGTACGAGCTGATGCACGAGCTCGGTGGGGATGGCGTGGTCGTGGGTGTCGACGAGGTAGGTCGCGGCTCGGTGGCCGGTCCTTTGACGGTGTGCGCCGTGTGCCTTCCCATGGAGCCGCGCGTCTGGGGCATCAACGATTCCAAAAAGCTCACGCCGGCGCGCCGCGAGCTGCTCTCTGTGAAGATTGCCGAGGTCGCGACGGCGATTGGTTTTTGCCATATCGCGCCCGCGGATATCGATGATATGGGCATGGCCCGCGCCATCCGCGCTGCCGTCGCGGGCGCCGTGGCCGATACGGGGCTCGAGCCCGATTGCGTGCTTATGGACGGTAACCCCTTGGGCGCCGTACCCAACGAGCGCGACGTGGTGAAGGGCGATGCCAAAATCGCCTGTATCGCCGCGGCGTCCATCATGGCCAAGGTCACGCGTGACGAGATGATGGTCGAGTTCGACGCCGAGTATCCCGAGTATCATTTGGCCGAGTCGAAGGGCTACGCAAGCCCCGAGCACATCGAGGCGATCCGCAAACACGGACTTTGTCCGCTGCACCGCGTGAGCTTTTGCGGAAACTTTCTGCAGACTGAGCGCCTTTTTTAGGTCAATTGTGGAGACGGGGACCTCTGGCGTTTTATAAACCTGCTGGTAGCGGGCCGTGTGCAACGTGATTGTTGCGTACGGCCCGTTTTTTGTCGGCATTTGGTCAGCTTTTGGTTTGCTTCCGGTACTTACCCGCATGAAAGGCGCCCTCATCATCGGGGCAATGCAGTGTGCGGGAAAGGAGACCCCATGTGTGCCGCAAGCAAAAAGAGCAAGACGCAGCAACTCAAGGAACGCTGGGAAGACGGCGAGCTCGACTGCGGGGCGATGACGCCCGAGTTTATCAAGGGGCTCAGTCCCCGCGAGCTCGGCATGCTGGGCGAGCTGATCACCATCGATTACTTTAACGAGCGTGGATACACCTTGTTGGAGCAGGGCTATCGTTGCATTGAGGGCGAAGCCGATCTGGTGCTGCTCGATGAGCTCGACGATGTCGTGGTGATGGCCGAGGTAAAGACGAGACGCGTCGCCCTGGATTGCACCACGCGGGTCTTTCCCGAGGAGGCCGTGGACGCCCAAAAGCAGCGTCGGTATCGCCGCATCGCAAGTTGCTATCTCATGGAGCACTATCCGCTCAGGTCGATTCGCTTCGATGCTGTGGGCGTCACCATCCGCGGCGGGTATATCGCCGAGATCGAGCACCAGTACAATGCATTCGATTGGCAGGTATCGTGATGGCGTTCGAGACGTTTGCCGTACACGCGGCCTGTATCCGCGGCGTCGAGGCAATTCCCGTCACCGTCGAGGTCTCGCTTGCCGGTGGCGTTCCGGGCATCCAGATGCTCGGCATTCCGAGTATGGAGGTGATGGAGTCGCGCGGGCGTATCCGGTGCGCCATGCGCTCGGCCGGCTTCGAGATCCCGCGCTCTGGCATTACCGTCAACCTGGCACCCGGCGATATCCGTAAAACCGGCAGCGGTTTTGACCTGCCGATTGCCATCGCGGTTCTGGCGGCCGATGGGCAGATTCCCCGTGACAACCTCGATCGTTGCCTTATCGCAGGAGAGCTTGGTCTGGACGGCACGGTGCTGCCCGTCAAGGGCGAGGTTGCGTTTCAGCTGTTGGCGCGCGATATGGGGCTTTCGTTTATCGCCGGTAGGTCCGATCAGCATGTCCCGCTTGCGGGCGTTGACTGCGGGTTTATCGACCACCTATCTCAGCTTGCCCATGGCATGGGGGATGCCGCACGGCATTACCTGGATTCTAAAGTGCCCGAGGCGGCCTTTGAGCCCGAGCTCGATTATGCCGACGTGCTGGGGCAGGAGGTCGCCAAGCGTGGCATGGCGCTTGCGGCCGCCGGCGAGCTCGGCTTGCTCATGATCGGCTCGCCCGGTTCGGGCAAGACCATGCTTGCGCGGCGCATGACGGGCATTTTGCCCGAGCTTTCTCTCGAGGATCAGCAAGAGGCACTGTGCATCCATTCGGTCTTGGGCGAGAACATCGATGGACTGCTTGCGGGGCATCGCCCCTTCCGCAGCCCCCATCACAGCATTTCGACCGCGGGACTCATCGGCGGCGGGCGTCCGGTGCATCCGGGCGAAATTAGCCTGGCTCATGGCGGCGTGCTCTTTTTGGACGAGCTCGCCGAGTTTCCCACCGGCGTGCTGCAGACGCTGCGTCAGCCCATCGAACGCGGCTACGTCAGGATCGTGCGCGTTGACGGGGCCTTTACGTTCCCGTCGCGCTTTCAGCTGCTGGCTGCGAGCAATCCCTGCCCCTGCGGGTTTTTGGGAGATCGCGAAGTGCCGTGTCGCTGTTCCGCTTCGATGGTCGAGCGCTACCGGGGCAAGTTGCGCGGTCCTTTGGCCGATCGTATCGACATGATGATCGATGTGACCCGCCCCGATCCTCAGGTGATCATTGAGGGCGCGGAGGGTATGTCATCGGCCGAGCTGCGCGATTACGTCGTGCGTGGGCGCGCCTTTCGCGCCTGGCGTGAATCCCGTATGGACGATGCGGACACCGAGGCCGAGGAAGATGAGTCGCGGTCCATTGACGGCGTCGTTTCGACCTTTGGGCTTGATGAGGCTGCCGAGAAATGCGTGCTCGGCCTGTCGAAGCGCACACATCTCACGGGGCGCGGCATCGTGCGCCTGGTACGCATCGCACGCACGATCGCCGATGTTGCCGAAAGCGAACGGGTGACGCAGGATCACGTGCTCGAGGCGGCGATGTACCAGGGAAGGAGGGACCAATAATGGGCGAGGAGTCTTATCAATTGCACCCCGGTGATGCGCTGTATCCCAAGACCGTCTTGGAGCTTCCGGATGTACCCCAGACACTCTATGTGCGCGGCAACCCCGAGGTGCTTTCGACGCCTGCGCTATCCATCATCGGTGCACGCAAGGCATCGCCGTACGGTCTCGCCGTGGCAGAACTTGCGGCCAAGGTGGCAGTTGAGGCGGGAGTGACGGTGGTCTCGGGCGGTGCGGTCGGCTGCGACCAGGCGTCGGGTTGGGCTGCGGTCAACGCCGGGGGTAAGCACGTCGTGGTGCTGGGGACCGGCGCCGATGTTGTCTATCCGCGCTCGAGCGCCGGCCTCATCACGCGCACGCTCGATACGGGCGGCGCGGTCGTTTCGATTTCGCCGTGGGGTATGGGACCGCGTAAGTTCGCCTTTCCGCGGCGCAATCGCGTAATCGCCGCCTTGTCGCAGGCGCTCTTTGTTTCCGAGGCGGGCATGCCCTCGGGTACGTTCTCCACGGCGGAGGCCGCTATGGACTTGGGGCGAGAGCTTCTTGCAGTGCCGGGGTCTATCCTTTCGCCCGAGTCGCGCGGGACTAACTATCTCATCGCTAACGGAGCCTGCTGCATCATCGATGAGGAATCAATTGAGATGGCTATCTCGCGCATCTACGGTACGCTGCGCTACTCGCGTCCCGATGCACCTGGCATTGCCGATCTGGACCCAACACAGCAGACCGTGATGCACGCGCTTATCGCCTCGCCGCTCAAGGTCGACGACATTGCCGCGCTCGTCTCGCTTGATGCTGTCGGCGTGCTCAAGCTTTTGGGCTCGCTCGAGCTCGAGGGTCTTATTGAGCGCATGATGGATGGAAGGTATGCGCCCTCAAAGTTTGCGCTTCACGCCCAGACGCCCTTCGGTCACAATGGAAAGCGTGTCAATTAGAAAGGTGTTTGCAGATGCAGTTCGATCAGGTGACGGTTATCGGTGGCGGTCTGGCGGGTTCGGAATGTGCGATCCAGCTGGCAGATCGCGGGTTTGCCGTAAAGCTGTGCGAGATGCGCCCTCAGGTGAGCTCTCCGGCCCACCATACCGACCACCTGGCCGAGCTCGTCTGCTCAAATTCGTTTAAGTCAACCCGTTCGGACTCTGCGGCGGGCTTGTTAAAGGCCGAGCTTGAGCGTATGGGCTCGGTCTTGCTCGATTGTGCCCATCGCGCGGCCGTTCCCGCCGGCGGCGCCCTGGCGGTCGACCGCGTCAAGTTTTCCGAGCTTGTCGAGGCCGAGGTTGCCGCCCGACCCAATATCGAGGTCGTGCACGGCGAGGTTACGCAGATTCCCGAGGGCCATGTGGTCATTGCCGCGGGCCCGCTGTGTTCACCGGCATTGAGTGAAGAGGTCATGAAGCTCGTCGGCGGCGATGCCCTGGCCTTCTTTGATGCGGCCGCGCCGATCGTCGATGCCTCCACGCTCGATATGGACGTGCTGTTCTCGCAGTCGCGCTACGAGGAGCAGGGGAGCGGCGACTATCTCAACGCTCCGCTCAACAAGGAGGAGTACGAGGCCTTTATCGAGGCACTCACCACCGCCGACCGCGTGGTACTCAAGGACTTTGAGGGCGGTGATCTCTTCCAGGCCTGTCAGCCTGCCGAGGAAGTCGCCCGTACCGGCAAGGATGCTATCCGCTTTGGCGCCATGAAGCCCGTCGGCCTCACCGACCCGCGAACCGGACGTCGCCCCTGGGCAGCGATTCAGCTGCGTGCCGAGAACAAGGAAAAGACCGCCTATAACCTGGTGGGCTTCCAGACCAACCTGACTTTTGGCGAGCAGAAGCGTGTCTTCCACATGGTTCCCGGTTTGGAGAATGCCGAGTTCTTCCGTTATGGCGTCATGCACCGCAATACCTTTGTCGATGCGCCGCACGTTCTTGACGGCACCTTTGCCGTGCCTGGCACGGGTGTGCGCCTCGCCGGTCAGATCACCGGCACCGAAGGCTATATGGAGGCCGTGGCGACCGGTCTGCTTGCTGCACTTAACACCTATGCCGAGGCTATCGGTGCGGCTCCTGTGGAGCTTCCTCGCGTGGGTGCCCTGGGTGCGCTCGTGGGCTATGCGACCGATCCGGCAACCGTGGGCTACCAGCCCATGCATGTCAATTTTGGCCTGGTGCCGCCGCTCGAGGACGGCAAGCGCCGCAGTAAGCGCGACCGCTACCAGGCATATGCGGATCGCGCCCTCGAGGCCCTCGATGCCTACTTGGCCACGCGTTCCGACTTGTTTGGAGGCGACCGGTAATAGCCTTTGACCTGTACGATACCGTCGACTCGTTTATCGCCTATATCGCACGTGTCGAGGGGCTCTCTCCCAATACGGTGACTGCCTATGGATCGCGGTTGGAGCGCTTTGCTGCCTGGTGCGAGCGTACGGGTGTCGACGCGCGTGTGGTCGACGTGCGTACCGTCCGCGCGTATTTGGCCGAGTTTTCGCGCGAGCAGGTGGCGCCTCGCACCCTTGCGGCACATTTGTCGGCTATTCGGTCGCTTTATCGATGGATGGCTGCCGAGGGGATTGTCGAGGGTGATGCGGTCTCGGCAATCGCGTCGCCCAAGCTGCCGCGCGACCTGCCCGGTGTGCTGACGACCCAGCAGGTCGAGGCGTTGCTCAAGACGCCTGATACCTCGACGCCCGTGGGACTGCGCGATGCGGCGATGCTCGAGCTGCTCTATGCCTCGGGTGCCCGCATCTCGGAGCTTGCCGCGCTTAACGTGGAATCCATCGCTTGGTCGGAGCGCGTGGTTCGCCTTTGGGGCAAGGGGAGCAAGGAGCGCATCGTTCCTCTGTATCGTCGCGCACTTGAGGCGACGCGCACCTATGTCGAGGAGGGGAGACCGGTGCTGCTCGCCCAGGCAAAGCACCGCGACGCCGCAGCCGGTCTGCATCCGCTGTTTATTTCTGCGCGCGGTAATCGCATGAGTGCCGCTATGCTCAGGCGACGGTTCCATATTCTGGCGACGTGCGCCGGCATTCCGGCCGACATCGCGCCTCATGCGATGCGTCACACCTTTGCGACCGATCTGCTTGAGGGCGGCGCGGATCTGCGTTCGGTTCAAGAGCTGCTGGGGCATGCGAGCCTGTCCACGACGCAGATCTACACGCATCTCACGCCCGACCGGCTTAAGCGCGCCGTGACCCAGGCCCATCCCCGGGGCGAGTAAGCTGGACGGCTCGCGTTGCGCTTAGGTGTGTGGTTTTGATTGCGGGTTGGCAGAAAGAGGCAATCCTGCTATCATTCATCGGGTTGCTTCACGGCAACAGGTTTTTATCACGCACGCGCGGCTACTTCATACCGTGGTGCCCGGGCTTTGGTAGCACATGTCCGGGTTGGTTTTGGAGGATGACCCCGCGCGGAGGCAAACCACAGGAGGTTTAACATGGCTACCAAGATTAATATCCGCACCCTGCTCGAGGCCGGCTGCCACTTCGGTCACCAGACCCGTCGCTGGAACCCCAAGATGAAGCCGTTCATCTTCGGTGAGCGCAACGGCATCTATATCCTCGACCTCAAGCAGACCATCCTCGACGCCGACCAGGCCTACACCTTCGTCAAGAACGTCGCCAAGGGCGGCAACGTGCTGTTCGTCGGCACCAAGAAGCAGGCTCAGGAGGCTGTCAAGAACGCCGCTGAGCGCGCCAACATGCCTTACATCAACCAGCGTTGGCTCGGCGGCATGCTGACCAACTTCGTCACCATCCGCTCCCGCATCAACCGCATGGAGGAGCTCGAGGCCATGGTCGAGGACGGCCGTATGGCAGTGCTCCCCAAGAAGGAGCAGGCTGTGCTCGGTAAGGAGCTCACCAAGCTCCAGACCAACCTCGGTGGCGCCCGCGACATGAAGGGTCTGCCCCAGGCTCTCTTCGTCATCGACACCAAGCGCGAGGAGAACGCTATCAAGGAGGCCCAGCGCCTGAACATCCCCGTCGTCGCTCTGATCGACACCAACTCCGATCCCGACGAGGTCGAGTACGGCATCCCCTGCAACGATGACGCTATCTCCGCTGTCACCCTTATGTGCGAGCTCATGGCTGACGCCTGCCTCGCTGGCTCCGGCAAGGAGCAGGTCTCCGAGGCCGAGATGGCCGCTGAGCCCAAGGCCGAGTAAATCAGTCTTAGTTAATTCTTTTTCATCTCTTTGAAAGGAACCACAATGGCCCAGATTACCGCCGCTATGGTCAAGCAGCTCCGCGAGATGACCGACTCCCCGATGATGGAGTGCAAGAAGGCTCTCGTCGAGGCTGACGGCGACATGGACGCCGCTGTCGACGTTCTGCGCAAGAACGGCCTCGCCAAGGCTGCCAAGAAGGCTGGCCGTGAGACCAACGAGGGCGCTGTCGCCGCGTTCGTCTCCGAGGACGGCAAGACCGGCGCTCTGCTCGAGCTCTCCTGCGAGACCGACTTCGTCGGCTCCAACGCCAAGTTCACCGGCTTTGCTTCCAAGGTCGCTGAGGTTGTCGCTACCACCGAGCCTGCTGACGTCGACGCTCTGCTCGAGAAGCCGATGGGCGAGGAGACCGTTTCCTCCGAGCTCACCGAGATGATTCACATCATGGGCGAGAACATGAAGATCTCCCGCTTCGCCGCCCGCAAGGCTGAGAACGGCGCTCTCGCTTCTTACATCCACATGGGTGGTAAGATCGGCGTTCTCGTCGAGTTCGCTTTCGAGAAGGCCGAGACCGCCCAGGCTGAGTCCTTCAAGACCTTTGCTCACGACGTTGCGCTTCAGGTTGCCGCCGTCGCCCCGATCTGCGCTACCCGCGATCAGGTTCCGGCTGAGACCGTCGAGCACGAGAAGCAGATCTACATGGCTCAGGCTGCCGAGTCCGGCAAGCCCGAGGCTATCCAGGAGAAGATGGCTGTTGGCCGTCTGGAGAAGTTCTACAAGCAGTCCGTGCTCACCGAGCAGGAGTTCATCAAGGACAGCTCCCTCACCATCAAGAAGTACGCTGAGCAGGTCTCCAAGGAGCTCGGCGACACCATTACCGTCGTTGCCTTTGACCGTCTGGTCCGTGGCGAGTAAATAAGCTCTTGTAGCTGGTAATGAGCAGGCTGTGGGTTTTACTCACAGCCTGCTTTTTCATGGCTCTCCGTTAAGCCTTTGATATTATGTTATGAGTCTAATTAAAGGAGGATCGCTTTGTCCGACATCCGATATAAACGCGTGCTTCTGAAGCTCTCCGGTGAAGCGCTGATGGGCGATGGCAACTACGGCATCGACCCCAAGGTTACCGATCATCTTGCCAAGCAGGTCAAGGAGCTGCTCGCCGTTGGTCATGAGGTCGGCGTCGTTGTCGGCGGCGGCAATATTTTCCGCGGCATGGCCGGCGCCGCCGGTGGTATGGACCGCGCCCAGGCCGATTACATGGGCATGCTCGCTACCGTTATGAACGCGCTTGCCCTGCAGGATGCCTTCGAGCACAACGATGTTCCCTGCCGCGTGATGAGCGCTATCCAGATGAACGAGATCTGCGAGCCCTATATTCGCCGTCGCGCCATCAACCACCTGTCCAAGGGCAACATCGTTATCTTTGCCGCCGGATCGGGTAATCCGTACTTTACGACTGACACCGCCGCGGCCCTTCGCGCCTGCGAGATCGGTGCCGAGATTCTCATTAAAGCCACCAAGGTTGATGGCATCTACGACAAGGATCCCGTCAAGTGCGCCGACGCCGTCCGCTTTGACAAGATCACCTATCATGAGGTGCTCGTTCGCGGCCTGCAGGTTATGGATTCCACGGCTACGGCTCTTTGCCAGGACAACCGTATGCCCATTTTGGTCCTCAACATCGATGGCGAGGACACCGTCAAGCGCGCGCTCGCGGGTGAGCCCGTCGGCACGCTCGTCTATCAGGAGGATTAAGCATGGCAGAGAACATCACCGCCCACATGGACAAGTCGCTCGAGTCCCTCAAGCACAATTTCTCCAAGGTCCGCACTGGCCGCGCTAACGCCAACATCCTGTCTGACATCACCGTCGACTACTACGGTGTTCCCACACCCGTCACGCAGGTTGCCGCCGTTAAGACCCCCGAGGCCCATATGCTGCTTATCGAGCCGTGGGATAAGGCGCTCATCAATGCCATCGTCAAGGCCATCAGTGCCTCCGACCTGGGCATTACCCCCAACTCCGATGGTACCGTCGTGCGTCTGCCGTTCCCGGCTCCCACCGAGGAGCGTCGCCGCGAGCTCGTTAAGGAGTGCCGCGAGTACGCCGAGCAGGCCAAGGTCTCCATCCGAAACATCCGCCGCGACTTTAACAATAAGCTCGAGCGCGACGAGGAGCTCACCGAGGACGATGTCCGTCGCGAGCAGGCCAAGGTCCAGAAGCATACCGACGAGTATGTTGCCAAGGTTGAGGAGCTTCTGAAGGAAAAAGAAGCCGAGGTCATGGAGATCTAAGGTGCAATACGACGAGCATAAACTGGTCGAGTACTTTGCCGACGCCCCTGCGGGCGTCGGTTTTTCCGACCTTGACCTCAATAACATTCCGCACCATATTTCGTGCATCATGGACGGCAACGGCCGTTGGGCCACGGCGCGCGGTCTTGCCCGCACCGAAGGCCACAAGGCCGGCATCGTCTCTCTGCGCGAGATCATTACCGCCTGCGTGCGCCTGGGCGTCGACGTGCTTTCGGCCTATGCATTTTCGACCGAAAACTGGAATCGCCCGCAGCACGAAGTCAACGTTCTGATGCACCTGTTTGCCAAGACGTTTATCGATGAGCTGCCGCTGCTTAAGCGCGAGAATGTTCGCGTTGTCTTTTTGGGCGATATTTCCGCGCTGCCCAAGAAGACCCGCGACGTCTTTGAGCGCGGCCTTGCCGAGTGCGCCGACCATACCGGTATGACGCTGGCGCTGGCCGTTAACTACGGTGCCCGTGCTGAGATCACCCGCGCTGTCCGCCAGATCGCGCTTGATGCGGCTGCCGGCAAGATCGATCCCGCCGCTATCGACGATGATATGGTGGCTTCGCACCTGTACACCGCTGGGCTGCCCGATCCGGAGCTTGTGATTCGCACCTCCGGCGAGCTTCGTCTTTCGAACTATCTGCTGTGGCAGGTTGCCTATTCCGAGTTCTATGTCACCGATACCTATTGGCCCGACTTTGACCGCTGGGGCCTTGTCGACGCCATTTTGGCCTACCAGGGTCGCGACCGTAGGTTTGGTGGACTGAGCAAGACCGAGGAGGCTTAATCGTGTCCGAACGTCCCAAGGCATCCGCTCCCAAGGCGCCTACTTCCGCGAAGCCCGCGCGTAAGGCTTCCGCTGCAGGGGCGCCTGCAGCGAAGAGCGGCTCCGGTTCGTGGCTGGCGGGCTTTATCACCCGTGCCGCCGCCGGTATCGTCTATGCCGTTGTCTTTATCCTGTGCCTGGTTTTGGGTATTGTGCCCACGGCCATCTTCGTGTCCGTCATGAGCTGTCTGTGCTGCTATGAGTTCTTCCGCATGACGAGGCTCGACGGCAAGGTTGCCAACGAGCGCCTTGGTATCGCTGCCGCCGTGCTCTTTCCGCTCTCGGCTCTGGGCGATTCGCTGCTGTTGAATGCCCTGCTGTTCGCTTTGATGCTTGCGGTTGGTATCTGGTATGTCTGGTCTCCGCGCACTCGCATCTCTGACGTTGCCGTGACGCTCATGGGCCCTATCTACACTGGCTTTATGCTGTCGGCTATCGTGCTGCTGCGCGATGCCGTGCCCGGTTTTGCTGGCGCCCTGCTTTCGGTGGGCGTTTGCGCGTCCCTTTGGGTTTCCGACTCGTTTGCCTATATCGTGGGCAGCCGCATTGGCAAGCATAAGATGGTTCCCAAGATCTCCCCCAAAAAGAGCTGGGAAGGCTTTGTCGGCGGCATTTTGGGTTCTGTCTTGATCTGGCTCATCCTGTGGGCAACGCACTTCTATAAGCTGAGCCTGCCCTATGCACTGCTGTGCGGCGTGGTCGTCTCCATCCTGGGCGTTATCGGCGACCTCATCGAGTCGCGTATCAAGCGCGGCGTGGGCGTCAAAGATTCCGGTAATCTCATCCCGGGCCACGGCGGCATGCTCGACCGCAGCGATTCGCTCATCTTTGGCTGCATTACCGCGCAGCTGCTGCTGATGATCGGAGGCGTGCTGTAATGGCTTATCAGACCACCTACGGTCCCGACGGGCGTCTTCGTGTTGCCGTTCTGGGCTGTACTGGTTCTATCGGCACTCAGGCGCTTGACGTGTGCCGTCAGCATGCCGATCGCCTGCAGGTGACGGCGCTGTCCGTAAACTCCAGCACCTCCGAGCTCGTTGCCGCTGCCCGTGAGTTCTCGGTTCCGGTGGTTGCCGTGGCGGACGCCTCCCATGGCGCCGACGCCGTGCTGCAGGAACTGCCCGAGGGCACGGAGCTCGGAATTGGCGCGCAGGCCGTGTGCGAGCTCGCATGCCGCGATGATGTCGACTGCGTGCTCGTGGCCATCGTGGGCGCTGCCGGTCTCGAGGCGAGCCATGCTGCGCTGACCTCGAACAAGCGTCTTGCCCTGGCCAACAAGGAGTCGCTCGTCGTCGGTGGCGATTTGCTTATGCCGTTGGCGCAGCCGGGCCAGCTTATCCCGGTCGACTCCGAGCATTCTGCCATCTACCAGTGCTATCTGGGCGAGAATCCGCGCGAGGCTCATTGCATTTGGCTTACCTGCTCGGGCGGCCCGTTCTTTGGCCGCACGCGTGACGAGCTCGATCGCGTGACGCGCGCCGATGCCCTGGCGCATCCTACGTGGGCTATGGGTGCCAAGATTACGATTGACTCCGCCACCCTCATGAACAAAGGTCTGGAGCGTATCGAGGCCATGCATCTGTTTGGCTGCGATCTCGATTTCATTAACGTGGTCGTGCAGCGCCAGTCCAAGATTCACTCCATGGTCGAGTTTGCCGACGGCTCCGTGATGGCGCATCTCGGTGCCTCCGACATGCGCATTCCCATCCAGTTTGCCTTCTCGTATCCCGAGCGTTGGGATACGCCGGCTCCGCGTATCGATTTCCGCGAGTTGGGACAGCTTACCTTCGACGCGGCCGATATGGATACCTTCCGCTGCCTTGCGCTGGCCGAACGTGCCGGCAAGACGGGCGGCACCATGCCGTGCGTGCTCAATGCCGCCAACGAGGTCGCCGTCGACGCCTTCCTGCATGATGGCTGCAGCTTTACCGATATCGACCGCATTGTGGAATCCTGCATGGATGCTCACGATGCGCAGACGGTCGATTCGTTTGAACAGCTTCGCGACATCGATAGCTGGGCACGTGAAAAGGCTGCGCAGGTGCTCGCCGCAACCCGTTCTTAACCCATAAGGATTGTTTTTTCGTTTTATGGATACTGTTCTGAGCGTTCTCTCATCGGTCTTTTGGGGCCTGTTGATGCTTTCCGTCCTCGTGTTTTTGCACGAGGGCGGCCACTTTTTGGCGGCGCGTGCCTGCGGCGTCCGGGTGACTGAGTTCTTTTTGGGCCTGCCGTGTCGCTTTGATATCCACCATACGTCGCATCGTATCGGCACCAAGTTTGGCGTGACGCCGCTGCTGCTGGGTGGCTATGCAGCCATTTGTGGCATGGATCCGACCGACGTCTCGTGTGCCGACCGCGTGCTTGCTGCCATCTATCGTCACGGCCGTGTGACGGTGGCCGATCTTGCCGTCGAGCTCGAGCTGTCCGAGGAGGATGTGCTCGAGGCCTGTGCTTTGCTGTTGGGCTGGGGCTCTATCGCTCCCTGGTATGAAGAAGGGGAAAAGCCTTCGCCCAGTTACTATCCCACCAAGTACCAGACCCTGCCGCGTGACGCGGCGGGTTATACCACCTTTGACGGCCGTCGGTTCGATCGCGAGCACGCGACTGCCGAGGGCGATGTATGGGAACTGCCGTGCGGCGAGTCCGAATTCCTTGCACGCGAGCGCTCGCACACCTATTTGGGCCAGGGCTTTGTCAAGCGTGCCTTTATGCTGCTTGCGGGCATTATCGTCAATATCCTGACGGGCTTTTTGCTCCTTATGAGCATCTATTCCATCGCGGGCGTCACGGTGCCGGTGGATACCAATGTGATCGGCCAGGTTGACGAAGGCTCGATTGCCGCCGCGGCGGGAATCGAGGGCGGCGACGCGATCCTTTCGGTCGACGGAGTATCGTGCTCTACCTGGATGGACGTTTACGATGCCATCGGCAAGGCTGCCGGTAAGGACGATATCGCCATTGAGTACGAGCGTGATGGCAGGCAGCATTCGACTACGGTTTCGCTCAAAGAGGACGAGCGCCTGGGTGTGTATGCCTCTACACAGGTGGTTCGTTTGGACCCCATCACGTCGGCTCGCCTGTCGTTCTCCTATGTCGTGCAGACAGCGGAGGGTGTGATGCGCCTGCTCCAGCCGCAGCATACGATGGAGATTCTCGATCAGTCCTCTTCGATCGTGGGTATTAGCGTTATGTCCTCACAGGCTGCTGCTGCCGGCCCTGCCACGTTCCTTTCGTTTGCCGCCCTCATTTCGTTCTCGCTTGGCTTTATGAACCTGCTGCCCATCCCACCGCTCGACGGCGGCAAGCTGGTCATCGAGATCATTCAAAAGATTGCGGGCCGCGAGCTTCCGCTCAAGGTCCAGACGATTGTGAGCTATGTGGGCATCGCGCTCTTTGCGCTGTTGTTTGTCTATATGCTTCGTTCCGACGTCCTTCGATTTATTCTGTAGGGGAGTGTTTGGATTGTCTTTATCCCATCCTTTGCCTCGCGAGCTGACGCGCCCCGTGCATGTGGGCGGCGTGCAGATTGGTGGCGGCGCGCCGGTGGTGGTCCAATCCATGACCTGCACCGATACCGCCGATGCCCAGGCAACGCTTGCGCAAGTATGCGCGTTGGCGCAGGCTGGCTGCGATATCGTGCGCGTAAGCGTGCCCACCGAGGCCGCGCTTGAGGGTTTCCGCACCATCTGTGCCGAGTCTCCGGTGCCGATTGTCGCCGATATCCACTTTAACCATAAGCTCGCCATTGGTGCCGTTGAGGCCGGTGCTGCCAAGCTGCGCATCAATCCCGGCAATATCGGTGATTGGGCCAAGGTTGACGCGGTGATCGATGCTGCGGGTGCCGCTGGCTGTGCGATTCGTATCGGCGTCAATGCCGGTTCGCTTGAGCAGGATATCGCCGAGCGCGACGACCTCACGCAGCCCGAAAAGCTCGTGATGTCGAGCGAGCGTTTCGTCAAGCATTTTGAAGACCGCGGCTTTACGAACATTGTGCTTTCGGCTAAGGCCCATAGCGTGCAAACGACGCTCGACACCTACCGTGCCCTCTCGCGCGAAATCCCCCATGTTCCGCTTCATTTGGGCGTGACGGAGGCCGGAACCAAGCTCCAGGGCACCATTAAGAGCTCTGTGGGCCTGGGTATTCTGCTTTCCGAGGGCATTGGCGACACCATGCGCGTCTCGCTCACGGCCGATCCGGTCGAGGAGCCGCCGGTCGCCTGGGGTATCCTGCAGTCCCTGGGCCTGCGTCGCCGTGGTCCCGAGATTGTCTCGTGCCCCACGTGCGCCCGCTGCCAGGTTAACCTGATTCCTATCGCTGAGGAAGTAACCGAGCGGCTTAAGAACTATGCCGCGCCGCTTTCGATTGCCGTCATGGGATGTGCCGTTAATGGCCCCGGTGAGGCTTCTGATGCCGACCTGGGCGTTGCTTGCGGACGTGGTCAGGCCCTGCTCTTTTCGCATGGCCAGATCATTGGTAAAGTAGCTGAGGATCAAATTGTCGACGCGCTTATGGCCGAGGTCGACAAGCTTATTGAGGAGAAATAAATGACTCGAGCAATGTATATGTCTAAGCTCTATGCGCCGACGCTCAAAGAGGATCCGGCCGACGCCGAGCTTGCGAGCCATCGCCTGCTGCTCCGTGCCGGCATGATTCGCAAGGAGGCCGCCGGCCTGTATTCCTATCTGCCGCTCGCTTGGCGCTCGATTCGCAAGATCGAGAACATCGTGCGCGACGAGATGGACGCCGCCGGCGCCCAGGAGCTCATGATGCCCATTATGGTCGATGCTGAGCTGTGGCGTGAGTCCGGCCGTATCGATGCCTATGGCAAGGAGCTCGTGCGCTTTGACGACCGTCATGGTCGCGAGTTTGTGCTGGGCCCCACGCATGAGGAGACCGTCACGGCCCTGGTGCGCAACGAGCTGCGCTCCTATAAGCAGCTGCCCGTCAACCTGTACCACATTCAGGATAAGTTCCGCGATGAGTTCCGTCCCCGCTTTGGCCTGATGCGTGGCCGTGAGTTCATCATGAAGGACGCCTACAGCTTCTCTGCCACGCAGGAGAGCCTGCAGGAGGAGTACGACAAGATGAAGCAGGCTTACGCCAACATCTGCGAGCGCTGCTACATCAAGGCTCTGCCCGTTGTCGCCGACTCCGGCGAGATTGGCGGCGACACCTCCGTCGAGTACATGGCTCTGGCCGACGCCGGCGAGGCCTCGCTCGTCTACTGCGACGATTGCGGTTTTGCTGCCGACGACGAGGCTGCAAGCACCAAGGTCGTTGTGACCGAGGGCCCCGGCGACGGCACGCTCACCAAGGTCGAGACTCCGGGTATGGGCACCATCGAGGCCGTCGCCAAGTTCTTCGGCTTCCCCGAGAACGGCACGCGCAAGTCGCTGGCGTTGATTGACTCCGAGGGCAATCCGGTCGTCGCCATTGTCCCGGGCGACCACGAGCTCAATGATTGCAAGGCCGAGCATGTCTTTGGCAAGGGCTATCGCATGATGACCGACGAGGAGCTCCAGACCTACGGTCTGCACAAGGGCTTTATCGGACCGGTGAACCTGCCCGAGGGCATCCGTCTGGTGTGCGATGAGAGCCTGCGCGAGTCCAAGCAGTGGGCCTGCGGTGCCAACGAGGTCGATTATCACTTTACTGGTGCCTGCCCCGAGCGTGACTTTACCGTCGACGAGTGGGCCGACCTGGTTACCGTCGTTGCCGGCGATCCCTGCCCGCACTGCGGCAAGCCGCTTTCCGCTGCTCGCGGTATTGAGGTCTCCCAGGTTTTCCAGCTGGGCACCAAGTACTCCGAGGCCATGGGTGCCACCTTTATGGACGAGGACGGCAAGGAGAAGCCGCTTATCATGGGTTGCTACGGCGTGGGTGTGTCTCGCTCGCTCGCTGCCGTCGTGGAGCAGCACAACGACGAGCACGGCATCGTCTGGCCAGTCTCCGTTGCCCCGTACGAGGTTGCGGTGATTCCGCTCGATCCCAAGAAGGAGGAGTGCGCTACCGTCTGCGAGCAGATCGTTGATGGCCTGTGTGCCGAGGGTATCGAGGTCGTCGTCGACGATCGTGACGAGCGTCCCGGCTTTAAGTTTGCCGACAACGACCTTATGGGCTTCCCGTATCAGGTGGTGCTCGGCAAGCGCGGCCTCAAGAATGGCACCGTCGAGCTCAAGGACCGTGCCACGGGCGAGCGCGAGGACGTGGCGATCGACGAGGTCGTCGCCAAGGTTTCCGAGCTTGTGAAGGCGGCCCGTCGTTAATCTACGATTTCGCTTGTAGTTTGATATACGGGACGGCCCCGCATTTCTCCAGATAGGGGAGATGCGGGGCCGTCCTTTTATCTTCTCAACGTACTCAATCGCTAAAAGGAAACCCCACAGCCCATGCGAGCTGCGGGGTTTCCTTTGTGCCTCCGATGCGAAATAAATCGCTCAGATATTACTGATAATCGACGACGTCGATCCAGTTCTTCAGGAACTCATCGTTCACGTTGCGCTTACGAGCGAGCTCGGAAGCGGCGACGATGCTCGTCCACTGACGCACGACCTGCATGGGCATGTCGGCGCGGTCGCAGTAGAGCTCCAGGTAGGCCTCGGCCTGATCCTTGCTGTTGAGGGCAAAGAGCAGGTAGGTGGTGGCAACGTCGGCAGCAGGGGAGCCCTGGGTGGCGTGTGCCCAGTCGCACACATAGAGCTGGCCGTCGTCACCGACGATGACATTGGAGGGGTTGAAGTCGCCGTGGCAGACCTTGAACTCCTTGGTCATGCCGTCCAGACGCTCCTGAAGGTTGTAGCGCGTGGTGGCATTGAGCTGATCAAGGCTGTCGATCATGCGGGCGAACTTATCGCGCTGACGGTTGAGCAGCGGGGAGGTGTAGCCGTGGATCTCGATCTGGAGGTCGACGAACATCTCGAGGTACTCACCGAAGCGCTGGGGCTCGGCAGTCATCTTCTCGGCAAGGGTGGTGCCCGGAACCTTCTCGGTCACGAGCGCCCAGCCGTTGGCGTTCTCGAGCTGGGAAACCTCGAGAGCCTTGGGGCTGCGGATGCCGCACTCATTGATGCGGGCAAGATTCAAAGCCTCGTTGAACACGTCGGAGACAGGCTTGGTCTCGTTAAAGACCTTGACGATCTTGTCGCCCAGGTCGTAAACGACCTTGTTGCCACGGCGGACGAGCTCGGTCTTGGAATCGGGTAGCAGCATGGTTGCATCCTTTCAACGATGCGATAGAAGCGACGGCGGGGGTGTGTGAAACACCCGTGCACCCCCGCCGTTAAAAACCGTGCTAGAACTAGCAGACGGCGTAATCCTGAGGCTCACGGCCGTAGTAGGCGTCCAGGTAGAGCTCCTTGATCTCGCTCATGAGCGGGTAGCGCGGGTTAGCGCCGGTGCACTGGTCGTTGAATGCCTGCTCGGTCATCTCGTCGAGGGTGTCGAGGAAGTACTGCTCGTCAACACCGTAGTCGGCGATGGTCTTCTTGACGCCGATGAAGTCCTTGAGCTCCTCGAGCTTCGTGATGAAGTTCTCGAAGACCTCCTTGTCGTCCTTGCCCTCGATGCCGCAGTACTTGGCCATCTCGGCGTAGTTGTGCAGCGCGTTGGGGTAAGGATACTGGGAGAAGGTGCCCATCTTGACGGGAGCCTCGGCGGCGTTGTAGCGCATAACGCGGGTCAGGATGACGGCGTTTGCGAGGCCGTGGGGCAGGTGATGGAAAGCGCCGAGCTTGTGGGCCATGGAGTGGTTGAGGCCCAGGAAGGCGTTGGCGAAGGCCATACCGGCCATGCAGGAGGCGTTGTGCATCTCCTCGCGGGCATGCGGGTCCTTGGCGCCGTTCGTGAAGCTGGAGGGCAGGTTCTCGAAGACGAGCTTAGCAGCACGCTCGGAGAGGCCCTTGGTGTAGTCGGAAGCCATGATGGAGACGTAGGACTCGATGGCGTGGGTCATGACGTCGATGCCGGAGGCAGCGGTCAGGCCGCGCGGGGCGGTCATGCAGTTGTCGGCGTCGACGATAGCCATGTTGGGGAGCAGCGCGTAGTCGGCGAGCGGCCACTTGATGCCGGTCTCCTTGTCGGTGATGATGGCGAACGGCGTGCACTCGGAGCCGGTACCCGAAGAGGTCGGGACGGCGACGAAGTAGGCCTTCTTGCCCATCTCGGGGAAGGTGAAGATACGCTTGCGGATGTCCATGAAGTCCATGGCCATGTCCTCAAACTTGCACTCGGGGTGCTCGTACATCATCCACATGATCTTGCCGGCGTCCATAGCAGAGCCACCGCCGACGGCGATGATGACGTCCGGCTCAAAGAGAGCCATCTGCTTGGCGCCGCGACGTGCGCACTGCAGCGACGGATCGGGCTCGACGTCGTAGAAGCAGTCGTGGGCGATGCCCATCTCGTCGAGCTTGGCCTCGATGGCGCGGGTGTTGCCATTCTTGAAGAGGAACTGGTCGGTGACGATGAAGGCGCGCTTCTTGCCCATGACGTTGCCCAGCTCGTCGAGGGCGACGGGCGTGGAACCCTTCTTGAAGTAGACCTTCTCGGGAGCGCGGAACCACAGCATGTTCTCACGGCGCTCGGCCACAGTCTTAACGTTGATCAAGTGCTTCACCCCAACGTTCTCGGAGACGGAGTTGCCGCCCCAGGAGCCGCAGCCCAGGGTCAGAGACGGCTTCATGCCAAAGTTGTAAAGGTCACCGATGCCGCCGTGCGAGGACGGGGTGTTGATGACGATACGGCAGGCCTTCATGACGTGCTCGAACAGGCTGATCTTCTCGGCCTGGGCGGGGTGCACGTACAGAGAGGCGGTGTGGCCCGGGCCACCGGCGAGCACCAGGTGCTCGGCCTTGTCGACGGCCTCCTGGAAGTCCTTGGCGTGGTACATGGCCAGGACCGGGGAGAGCTTCTCGTGGGAGAACTCCTCCTTGGCGGGGTCGGTGGAGGTGACCTCGGCGATCAGGATCTTGGTCTTGGCGGGAACCTCGATGCCGGCGAGCTCGGCGATCTTGGCGGCAGCCATGCCGGGGATGCGGTGGTCGAGAGCGCCGTTCTTGAACATGGCGGCACGCAGGGCCTCCATCTCGGCACCCTGCTTGACGAAGTAGCAGCCGCGCTTCTGGAACTCGGCCTTAACCTGGTCGTAGATGGTGTCGATGACGGTCACGGACTGCTCGGAAGCGCAGATCATGCCGTTGTCGAAGGTCTTGGAGTGGATGATGGAGTTGACGGCGAGCAGCACGTCGGCGGTGTCGTCGATGATGACCGGGGTGTTACCGGCGCCAACGCCCAGGGCGGGCTTGCCCGAGGAGTAGGCGGCCTTGACCATGCCCGGGCCACCGGTGGCGAGGATGATGTCGACGTCGCGCATGACCATGTTGGTCAGCTCGATGGAGGGGACATCGACCCAGCCGATGATGCCCTCGGGGGCACCGGCCTTGACGGCGGCGTCAAGCACGAGCTTGGCGGCGGCGATGGTGCACTTGGCAGCTGCCGGGTGCGGGGAGATGATGATGCCGTTGCGGGTCTTCAGGCTGATCAGCGTCTTGAAGATCGCGGTGGAGGTGGGGTTGGTCGTCGGGATGACGGCGCCCACGATGCCGATGGGCTCGGCGATCTTGGTGATGCCGTAAGCCTCGTCGCGCTCCAGAACGCCACAGGTCTTGGTGTTCTTGTAAGCGTTGTAGATGTACTCTGCGGCGTAGTGGTTCTTGATGACCTTGTCCTCAAGAACGCCGCGGCCGGTCTCCTCGATGGCCATCTTCGCCAACGGGATACGAGCCTTGTTGGCGGCCATGGCGGCCTCGTAGAAGATCTTGTCGACCTGCTCCTGCGTGTACGTAGCAAAAAGCGCCTGGGCCTCTCGCATCTGAGCGAGCTTAGCCTCAAGCGCCTCTACGTTGTCCACAATTGCGGGAGTAGTGTTTTCCGGTGACTTTTTCACCATTTGTGTCTCCTTGCGATCGGAGATTTACCCTACGCCTTGCATGATAGCAAGAAATTATTCGGCGAACGGTAAGATTCCCGTAAAAGGCACACTAAAACGCTTCAACTAAATGAATCGTTTCAACTAAAACTAGTCACCTACTGCATCGCCCCACTCATTGGGGACAGACTCACATGAGTATTTCAATGGGAAAACGGGGAGAACGGGGCATCTGTTTGACAATCGTTATTCGCGGGTCGCGGTTGAGTCGGACACGCAGGCAGTGCAGCTGCTCGATTATATCCATCTCAATCCCGTAAAAGGCGCGCTTGACTCACTCGAAGCGTACCTTTGATCAAGCTACAAGGCATACCGGCTGGGCTTAGATCCCTTTGACATCTGTGACGCGGCCCCTATGCTCGAAAACACTCATGTAAGTCTGTCCCCAATGGGTGCAAAAAGGCGCCCTCCACATGGAGGACGCCTTTGGTAAGTTCTATGTGAACGCGAGGTCTTTGACCCGGAGAGTCCGAGGTACTTGTTGGTAAGACCTTATTTAGGAGCGCGCAACCTTGCCGGACTTGAGGCAGGTGGAGCAAACGTTCATCTTGCGACGGTGACCATCGACGACGACGTAGACGCGCTGGATGTTGGGGCGGAACTTACGGTTGGTGACGCGGTGAGAGTGGCTGATGGAGCGACCGGCAACGGGGTGCTTACCGCAAACTTCGCAAACTTTGGACATAACTGACCCTCCTTGGGCGACAAACGAACATGTCGCGTTAACAAACAAGCCTGAACTATAGCACAGAAGCATGTCTCTGTGCGCAATCTACACAGAGATATTCCTCTTTTGGCGATAGTGCCCACGCTACGGCCCTGGACGTAGATCCGATTTGCGTGCAGCAGAGGGGATTATGCCAGCTCGCAACAAGGTTTTCAAGCGCGTCCCACAAATATATATAGGTTTATGGAGCTATTGGCTCCGTTTACGGATTGACTAGTATTTATGCTCGCATTTGAGCCCGAGGTTGGCTACACTATGCCTTGACCATTAAAGGGGTACGAGATACCCACATGGAATTACATAGCTGTCAATGAGCAGTACTTCCTGTGGGTGTCTGGTCCGCTTTGAGCGGTCGGGCATCTATTTTTTTGACTGTGTCAGCAGTCAAGACATGTGAGGAAGGAGATCGATGGGCACGACTTCCCCCAAGGCGGTCATCATGGACGAGACCGCCGTCAACCGAGCGATGACCCGCATCGCGCACGAGATCCTCGAGCGCAACGAGGGCTGTGAAGACCTCGCTCTGGTCGGCATCGTCACGCGCGGCGACCTTCTGGCAAAGAAGCTCGCCGAGGCGATCAAGGAGATCGAGGGTGTCGACGTTCCGCTCGGCAGCCTGGACATCAGCTTCTATCGCGATGACTATGCGACCAATTTCGCTCCCGCGATCCACGCTACCAACATCCCCTTCAGCGTCGACGGCAAGCGCGTCGTGCTGGTGGACGACATCCTGTACACGGGTCGCACCATCCGCGCCGCTCTGGACGCCGTTATGGACCTGGGCCGTCCGAGCCGTGTCGAGCTGGCAGTTCTCGTTGACCGCGGTCACCGCGAGCTCCCTATCTCGCCGGACTTTGTCGGCAAGAACGTTCCCTCGTCGCACGAGGAGAACGTGCACCTATATATGAAGGAAGTCGACGGCCGTACCGCTGTCGAGATCAACGACGTCGCGCCGGGTTCCCACGTGGGCTCCGCGCCGCTGGGAGGTGAGTAGTACCGTGGCGTTCAATCATAAGCATCTGATCGACATTACCGAGTACTCCGAAGAGGACATCAAGCTCATCCTCGAGACCGCCAAGGCGTTCTCCGAGGTCAACGAGCGTGCCATCAAGAAGGTCCCCACGCTCAAGGGCAAGACCATCGTCAACATGTTCAACGAGCCCTCGACGCGTACCCGCAGCTCCTTCGAGCTCGCCGAGAAGCGTCTTTCGGCCGACAGCCTCAACTTCGGTGGCTCCTCGACCTCCACGGTCAAGGGCGAGAGCCTCGTCGATACCGTCGAGACTCTCAATGCCTACAAGATCGACTGCATCGTCGTGCGCGACAAGCATGCCGGTGCTCCCTACATCGTCACGCAGAATTCGCCCGCGAGTGTTATCTGCGCCGGTGACGGTAAGCACAACCACCCCACGCAGGCTCTGCTCGACCTGTACACCATCTGGGAGCACAAGGGTGACTTCCACGGTCTGAAGGTCGCCGTTGTCGGTGACATCGCCCACTCCCGCGTTTGCGGCTCGCTGCTCCCCGCGTTGAAGATCATGGGCTGCGAGACCTACGCCGTCGCCCCCGGCACGCTTCTGCCGCCGGCGCCCGAGGTTCTGGGCTGCGACCACGTGACGAGCGACCTCGATTCCGTCCTGCCCGAGCTGGACGTCGTCTACATGCTGCGCGTACAGCAGGAGCGCCTCGAGGGTGCCCCGTTCCCGACCATTCGCGAGTACCACAAGCTCTTCGGCCTGACAAAGGACCGTGAGAAGCTCATGAAGCCCGACGCGATCATTTGCCACCCGGGCCCCATCAACCGCGGCGTCGAGTTCGACTCCTATATGGCCGACCACCCGCAACGCTCCGTCATCCTGGAGCAGGTCTACGCCGGTATCTGCGTGCGTATGGCTATCCTGTATCTGCTGCTTGGAGGTGCCGATAATGGCCTTGCTTCTTAAGAATGCCCACGTCGTCGACCCGTCCGTCGAGCTTGACGGTGTCGTTGACGTCCTGATTGACGGCGACAAGATCGCCGAGGTCGGCGAGAACCTCGCCGCCGAGGGAGCCGAGGTCCGCGACCTTTCCGGTAAGTACCTCGTCCCTGGGCTGGTGGACATGCATGTCCACCTGCGTGAGCCCGGCTACGAGGTCAAAGAGGACATCGAGAGCGGCACCCGCGCGGCTGCAAAGGGCGGCTTCACCGGCGTGTGCGCCATGCCCAACACCGACCCCGTTACCGATAACGGCACCGTCGTTGAGTTCGTCAAGTCCCGCGCTGCCGAGGTCGGTCACTGCCGCGTCTATCCGTCGGGCGCCATGACCCGCGGTCTTAAGGGCGAGGCCATGTCCGAAATGGGCGATATGGTCGCCCACGGCGCCGTTGCCTTCACCGACGACGGTCGCGGCGTGCAGGGCGCGGGCATGCTCCGTCGCTGCATGGACTACGGCAAGATGTTCGGCAAGGTCTTTATGAGCCACTGCCAGGACGAGGACCTGGTCGGCCACGGCCAGATCAACGAGGGCAAGGTCTCGACCCGTCTGGCTCTTGAGGGCTGGCCGGCTGCCGGCGAGGAGCTCCAGATCGCTCGCGACATCGAGATCGCCAAGCTGACCGGTGCCAAGCTGCACATCCAGCACATCTCTACCGCCCATGGCCTTGAGATCGTGCGTGCCGGCAAGGCCGCTGGCGTTCAGGTTACCTGCGAGGCAACCCCGCACCACATGTTCCTGACCGAGAACGACCTGGACGAGACCTACAACACCTCGCTCAAGGTCAATCCGCCGCTGCGCACCGACGAGGACGCCGAGGCCATCCGTCAGGGTGTCATCGACGGCACCGTCGACGTTATCGTCACCGATCACGCTCCCCACACCCCGTGGGAGAAGGCCCGCGAGTTCGAGCTTGCGCCCTTTGGTATGATCGGCCTCGAGACCTCGCTGTCGCTCGTACTCACCGAGCTGGTCAACACCGGTAAGATGGGCATGGGCCGCATGGTCGAGCTCATGGCCATCAAGCCGCGCGAGATCCTGGGTCTGGACCAGGTTCAGGTCAAGGCGGGCTCCGTTGCCGACCTGACCGTGTTCGACGCGTCCGCCACCTGGACGGTCGGCGAGGACGGCTACGAGTCGCGCGCCGAGAACTCCGGTTTTGCCGGCCGTACGCTCACCGGTCGTGCCACCGATGTGTTCGTCGGCGGTAAGCAGACGCTTGCCGACGGCTGCATCTGCTAGCATAGCCTTATCGCTTTTGTGCGCGGCGCCCTTGCGGTGCCGCGCTTTCTGTTCGCCTGAACCATGCAACCGCATGGGGGATTGGAGCGTCTATGCCCACACCTTCCACTGCACGCATGCACGACTTCGAGGTCGTCTCGAACCAGGAGATCGCCGACGGCATCTTCTCGCTCGTTATCTCGGCCCCCAAGCTTGCAAGTGCGCTCAAGCCCGGTCAGTTCGTGAATATCGCCGTGCCGGGCGATGCTTCCTCGCTGCTTCGCGTGCCCCTGAGCTTCTATTGCGCCGACGCCGAGGCCGGCACCGTCGAGCTGTGGTACGCCGTCGTGGGCGATGATACCCGCCGTCTGTCACAGATGGCCCCTGGCTCCACCTCTAACTTGCTGGGCCCTGGCGGCCGCGGCTGGCTCGTGCCCGAGGGCACCAGGAAGGCGTTGCTCGTCGCCGGCGGCATTGGCGTTCCGCCCGTGCTCTGCCTGGCCGGCATGCTTGCCAAGCAGGGTGTAGCCGTCGACGTGTGCCTGGGCTTTTGCACCGCGTCCAAGGCCGTGGGCGTCGATGAGTTCCGCGCGCTGGGAGCCACGGTCAACGTGTGCACCGACGACGGCTCGTTGGGCACGCACGGCTTCTGCACCGATCCTGCCGCCGAGCTGCTTGGCGAGGGCGGTTACGACTACGTCGCCAGTTGCGGTCCCGCCGTCATGATGAAGAAGGTCGCCGCCGCTGCCGCCGATGCCGGCGCGTACTGCGAGGTGTCGCTCGAGCGCATGATGAGCTGCGGCTTTGGTGCCTGTAACACCTGCAATGTCGAGACGGTCGACGGTATGAAGGGCGCATGCATGTGCGGCCCCGTGTTCGATGCTTCCAAGGTGGTGGTCTTCTAGTGGGTACCGTGAACATGGCCGTCGATTTCGGCGGCGTCAAGATGCAGAACCCCATCAACACCGCAGCCGGTACCTTTGGCTACGGTTGGCAGTTCCAAAACTTCTTCGATGTCTCCCAGCTGGGTGCCATCACCACCAAGGGTTGCGCTGCCGAGCCCTGGCCCGGCAATCCCGCACCCCGCATGGCCGAGATTCCCGGCGGCATGATCAATTCCGTGGGCCTGCAGAACCCTGGTGTGGCCGCTTTCGCCCGCGAGTCCGGTCCGTGGCTCGAGCAGCTCTCTAAGGACGGTTGCCAGGTCATCTGCCAGGTTGCCGGTCATTCCGTGGACGAGTTTGTCCGTGCGCTCGAGATGTATGTCGAGCTGTGCCCCTGGGCTGCCGGCTATGAGATCAACGTGAGCTGCCCCAACATTGCCGCCGGCGGTGCCGCCATGGGCTCCACGCCCGAGGGCGCCTCTTCCGTCATGGCCGCCTGCCGCAAGGTGACCGACAAGCCGCTGTTTGTGAAGATGGCACCGGTCAACGTCGCCGAGATCGCCCGCGCCCTCGAGGCCGCCGGCGCCGACGGCCTTTCGGTCATCAACTCCATCCAGGGTATGGCCATCGACGTCCACACCCGCAAGTCGCGTGTGGCCAAGCCCAAGGGCGGTCTATCGGGCCCGTTGTGCCATCACATCGCCGTGCGTATGGTCTGGGAGGTTGCCCAGGCCGTCGATATCCCCATCAACGGCGTCGGCGGCGTCATGACCGGTGAGGACGCGGCCGAGTTTATCCTGGCTGGCGCTACCTGCGTATCGGTTGGTATGGCCAACTTCGTCGATCCGTGCGCTTCGCTCAAGATTGAGCGCGAGCTCGAGGCCTGGGCCGAGTCCCAGGGCGTGAAGGACATCAACGAGCTGGTAGGTGCTTTCGAATGCTAGAGACCGATGCCCGCGACCGCGTTATCGTCGCCCTCGACTGCGACCGTGAGCGTGCACTCGAGCTCGCCCATGAGCTTTCGGGCCATGCCGCCTGGCTTAAGGTGGGCATGACGCTCTATTACGCCGAGGGTCCCGAGATCGTCAAGACCTTTAAGTACCTGGGCTTTAAGGTCTTCCTTGACCTTAAGTTCCATGACATTCCGCATCAGGTGCGCGGTGCCGCTCGCTCGGCCTCGCTTGCCGGTGCCGACCTGCTTTCGGTTCACGGCCTGGGTTCGGGTGCTATGCTCGCCGCCTGCCGTGAGGGTGCCGAGGAGGCGCGCGAGGACCGAGCCAAGCTCGTCGCCATCACCGTGCTTACGAGCATGAATCAGGATGCGCTGAGCGAGATCGGCGTCGAGTCGCCCGTTGCCGAGGAGGCCGCCCGTCTGGCAAAACTCGCCCAGGCCAACGGTATCGACGGCATCGTGTGCTCGCCGATGGAGGCTCATGACATGCGTGAGCTGCTGGGCCCCGATGCGCTGATTGTGACCCCGGGCGTGCGTCCGGTTGGCGCCGCGTTGGGCGATCAGTCCCGCGTGGCCACGCCTTCCCAGGCTATCGAGCGCGGCGCGAGCCATATCGTGGTTGGCCGCCCCATTACCGGCGCCGATGATCCGGTTGCCGCGTTTGACGCCATCGTTGCCGAGCTGGTCGAAAACGTCGCATAAAAGATTCCCTTAAGTCACCACTTTTGGGTCTCATTAGCACAAATTAGCCCCTGTGCCTGCGAAAACTTTCCCATCCTTTGTGTGGAATCGCAGGTCAGGGGCTCATCTTTTAGCGCGATATATTGCACTTTTTGCGGGTATCGTCTAACCTATGGAGCCGCAATTGGCCATTTTGTACGTTTTACGTGCTAAAATGCCAAATATTGAATCAGATATAACCCAACTATTTGGAGGTACGAATGGCACTCCCTCAGCTTACCGATGAGCAGCGCAAGCAGGCTCTTGAGAAGGCTGCCGCCGCGCGTCACGCTCGCGCAGAGCTCCGTGAGCAGATCAAGAAGGGTGAGAAGTCCCTCGAATCCGTGCTCAACTCCGATGACCCCATTGCTTCCCGCATGAAGGTTTCCACCCTCATCGAGTCTCTCCCCGGTTATGGCAAGGCCAAGGCCGCCAAGATCATGGAGGAGCTCGGCATCTCCGCTACCCGTCGCGTCCAGGGCCTTGGCGTCCGTCAGCGCGAGCAGCTCCTCGAGCAGCTGACCAAATAAGTGAGCGCTCAGGATTCAAAGCTCTTTGTGATTTCTGGACCGTCAGGCGCGGGCAAGGGCACGCTCGTCACTCGTGTACGCGAGCGTCGCTCTAACCTGGGCCTGACGGTTTCGGCTACCACGCGAGCCCCACGCAAAGGCGAGGTCGATGGCGTCAATTACTTTTTCTTGACGCGCGAGGAGTTCGACCGCCGCGTGGCGAACGGTGAGTTTGTTGAGTGGGCCGAGGTCCACGGTAACTGCTACGGCACGTTGGTGAGCGAGGTCCAGTCCAAGCTCGCCTCTGGCTCGTCTCTCATCTTGGAGATTGATGTTCAGGGTGCCCTGCAGGTTAAGGAGCGTTTTCCCGAGGCCGTGCTGATCTTTATCAAGCCACCCTCGCTCGAGGTACTCCGCGAGCGTCTGGTCGGTCGCGGTACCGAGACGCCCGAGACGATTGAGCTGCGTATGGCAAACGCCGCCCATGAGCTTGCCCTTGCCGACCGCTACGACGACGTCGTGGTGAATGACGATCTCGACCGCGCGACCGACGAGCTCGTTCGCGTTCTCGATATGCATGAAAGGATCTGAGGTCCGTGTCCGTTGTAAAGCCTTGCATTGACGATCTTCTGGAGAAGACCGATCACAACCGCTTCCTGCTCGCTTCGCTTGCCTCCAAGCGTGCCTGCGACATCAATAGCATGCTGCGTGGCCAGCATAACCGCGTGCTTGCCGTTCAGGATGTCGACGACATCACCATCGCGCTCTCCGGCGCCGATACCATCTCGATGGCTATGGATGAGATCGTCGACGGCGATATCTCCTACGACGAGGCCCGTTACGAGAAGGCGCTCGGCCATAAGGTTGCTGAAGCCTAAATGGCAGCTCGCGTTTGCCTGGTCCACTATCACGAGGTTGGACTGAAGGGCAAGAACCGCGCACATTTTGAGCATATCCTCACGGATAACATTAAGGCGGCTTTGGCCGCCTTTTCCGTGAACGCCGTGTCTCGAATTTCCGGTTATATCCTCGTGACCTTTAACGAGCATCAGGCCGACGAGGCGGCGCGTGTCATCCGCACCGTCCCCGGCGTTGCCCGTGTGTCCCTGGCTTACCACACCAACCGCGACCCGCAGGAGTACTGCGCCGCCGCCGTCAAGGCGCTGCGCGAGTTTGGCCCCTTCGATTCGTTTAAGGTTCACGCCAAGCGCTCCAATACCGACTATGAGCTCACCTCGATTGATATCAATCGCCAGGTGGGCGAGGTGCTGTGCGAGGCCTTCCCCGATAAAAAGGTTCAAATGCACGACCCCGATGCGATGGTGCACGTACTGGTGGTACAGGGTAGCGTTTACGTGTACGCGCGCTCCGAGCGCGGCGTGGGCGGTCTGCCGGTGGGTTCTGCCGGCAAGGTCGTGACGCTTCTGTCGTCGGGCATCGATTCTCCGGTGGCGACCTGGATGCTCGCGCGTCGCGGTGCGGTGTGCGTGCCGGTACATTTCTCCGGTCGTCCGCAGACTCCCGATACGAGCGAGTATTTGGTGCAGGACATCATCCGTGCGCTTGAGCCGGGTGTCCAGATTGGCCGCCTGTACGTGGTGCCGTTTGGCGATTGCCAGCGTGAGATTTCCGTCACCTGCCCCAGCAACCTGCGCGTGATCATGTATCGCCGCATCATGTATTCGGTTGCCGAGCGCATTGCGCATATCGAGGGCGCCAAGGCCATCGTGACCGGTGAGTCGCTCGGTCAGGTCGCCTCCCAGACGCTCGAGAACATCATGGCCGTCAACGAGGCCGTGAAGATTCCCGTGTTCCGTCCGCTCATCGGGTCCGACAAGCAGGAGATCATTGCGCGCGCTCAGGAGATCGGCACGTTCGATATATCTACTGAGGCAGCGCCCGACTGCTGCACGCTGTTTATGCCGCGTCGTCCCGAGACACACGCCAAGCTCGATGCCGTGCACGAGGCCTGGGAGCTGTTCGACCACGAGGAGATGATCGAGCGACTGCTTAAGCAGACCGAGTATATCGACTTCTCCAGCAACACGTATAAGGCCCCTAAGACCTTAAAACGCAAACATTCGGAGCTTGCTCCGCGTGATATTTACCAAGATCACGAGTAATTGCCTGCATAGACCGACGATGCGCCTGTATCGTCGGTCTTTTGCTATCTGGGCAAATGATGCCAAGATGTTCATTCGCTGACGTGTGACTGAATAAATGGACATGTTCGCGCAAGGTTTTGGTCGGTATTTGGTTTGACCGTCAAAACAGGTTTGTCCATGCGGCTCGTTCGGCTGCGTTTTCCTGACACGATGGTGTTGGGAGGTGTTTGCTATGGCGCAGCGCGAGCAACACGAACGGGTTAAACGTATGGACCGCTGGGCAGGAAAGCTGCTCGGGCATAAAGCGGTGGTGGTGGCGATTCTGGTTGTCATTGCCGCCGCGAGCGGCTTGGCGATGGCAAGTTTTGGTGGTAGTCCCAGTGGCGTGTCGTTTGAGCGTAGTGATGAGGCGGGCGTCTCGGATGTGCACGGGGCCGGGGATGCGTCTTCTGATGTTGCCGATGAGTCGTCTGCCAAGAGTTCTTCTGCTGCCGAGGTGTACGTCGATGTTGATGGGGCCGTTGCGAGGCCTGGCGTGTATCGGCTCAAAGATGGAGCACGGGTGTCCCAAGCTATCGACGCCGCCGGAGGGCTTACGGCCGAGGGGGATGTGACAGGGCTTAACCGTGCGTCCAAGATCACAGATGGCCAAAAGATCTATGTTCCGACGGTGGGGGAGCAACAAGCGGCTGCGGCGGTCGGCGGGGCCGAAAGTAGTGCTGTCACGACCCCTGGCGCGGGGTCTTCGTCGGGGCTCGTGAACATCAATACCGCAAGTGCGGCGGAGCTGCAGACGCTCTCGGGTATTGGGCCCTCTATGGCTCAGTCGATTATCGATGAGCGGACAAAGAACGGCGCTTTTGCCTCAGTCGATGACCTGATGCGCGTATCGGGAATCGGTGAGAAGAAGCTCGCCAAAATCAAAGATTGCATCTGCGTATGAGTGTGTCCGAGCGCGAGCATGTGATGCCACCTCGGCCATTGATGCCGTGGACGATGGCCCTTTGTGCCGGCCTGTGTGCGAGCTGTGGCTTGGTACTTAACGTGGCGGCCGATTTACTGCTGGGAGAGCGATCGGCGTCCGCCGCATCGCTCTGGGCCATTCCCATTGCGGCTGCGGCTTGCATCGTGTTGGCTCGGTTCTGTATGCGCCTTACACGCTGGAGGCGATGGCTGCATGCCGCGGCCCTTGGCCTCGTGGCGGGGGCGGTCGTATCCGCGGGTTGGGCGTTCGGAGCGCTACATACTTCGAGGGCACTGGATAATCGGGCCGCGAGCAGTCTCGAGTTTGTTGTGCACGGCGACCCGTCCATCAATGACGGTGCGTACTCCTATACCTGCGATGCGTATGCGGGCGAAAATCGATTGGGCCAGGTGCGGCTGTCGTGTGATCGCGAGCTCGGCGCCGGTTCGCATGTGCATGCTATCGGTCGAATTTCGCTCTTTGAGAACGATGCGTATGGGCGCTCGCGTGTGCTTCGAGGCGAGCTTCGAAAAGTGAAGGTCATCCGGTTGGTGTCGGTCGATGAGGGCTCTCCGGGGCCGCTGCTTCAGCTGCGAAATGGGCTGCTTGCGTCCATCGCGCCTGCGACCGACCCGGCGCGTGCGCTCATAGCCGGTGTTGTCTGCGGTCGTTCTGCCGAGCTGCGCGCCCAGCCGGCGGGCGATTGGTTTTCGGTGACGGGAACGGCGCATCTCATCGCTGTCTCGGGCAGCCATCTTGCCATCGTGGGGTTTGTGATTGAGAGCGCCCTGCAAAAGACGCGCCTCTCTCGTGGGCTTCAGCGGGGGCTGTTGGTGCTGGCCCTTGCTGCCTATGCCGTCTTTACGGGCGCTTCGCCTTCGGCCGTGCGCGCGTGCTGTATGGTGGCGGCGACGCTTGTCGCCAACGGCGCCGGACGTCGTCGGCATGGCCTCTCGGCTCTGTTTGTGACCATGGCAATCTTTGTGTTGCTGCGTCCGACGGTATTGTTTGAGATGGGTTTTCAGCTTTCGTGCGCCAGCGTATTTGCCATCCTTTGTTTTTGCCCCTACGCCACCTACGCCTTGGTTGAGCTGGGCGTGCCCTCGGGGGTTGCCAGTATTTTGTCCGTCACACTGTGCTCGCAGCTGGCGACTCTTCCCGTTACCATTCCTACATTTGGGACGTTTTCGCTCATTGCCCCGCTCGCAAACGCCGTGATCGGTCCGGTGATAAGCGTGCTGCTCGCATCGTCGGTCGTGCTGGTGCCCTGCTCGCTTGTGCCGCTGTTGAGCCACGGGGCGCTCGTGGTGCCCATGATCGTCGCACGCTGTGCGCTGTTCTTTGAGCAGCTTTTTGCTGCTGTTCCGGGCGCATCCGTTAGTGTGCCGCCCGATACGGTCTGGGTATACGTGGTGCCGTTCGCGCTGGCGGTCCTCTTGGTCTGGTGGCCACGTCCCCGCGCACGCCCCATGGCGGCGGGGCTGCTGTGTTTGGTATTTGCAGCGGGTGTTCCGTATGTCTATTGGGATCGATTCGCGCCGCCTTCGGTGACAGTCCTCGATGTGGGGCAGGCCGATGCGATTCTGGTTCGCCAGGGTAGCGTCGTGGCGCTCGTTGACTGTGGGCTCGATGAACGCGTGGTAAGCGCGTTGGTTCGCAATAACGTTCACCATATCGACGCCGTCTTCGTGACGCATTGGGACGAAGACCATTGGGGTGGCCTTCCCGATGTGCTTGATCAGTTTTCAGTTGGAACCATTGCGGTCGCGGCTAATGCACTGGAGGATGCGCCCGCTGAGGTCCTAAATCGCCCGGGCGTAACGTACCGGCAGGTGGCTCGCGGGGACGCGATCGATATCGGCGCATTTCGGGCTCGTGTGATGTGGCCGTTTAACACGGTGGATGGCGAGGGCAATGAAGACTCGCTTGTCTTGCTGCTCAGTTATGTCCAAGGAGGCCAGAGTCTCCGCATGCTACTCACCGGTGATGCCGAGCTCGATCAGGAACGCGAGTTTGTACAGGAGGTGGGGGATATCGATGTGCTCAAGCTAGGGCATCACGGCTCAAAGGTTTCTGTCGACACAGACCTGCTGGGCACGCTTAAGCCCGAGCTCTCTATCGCGAGTGCGGGCGAGGGCAACCGCTACGGCCATCCATCCGATGCCTGCATCGATGTGGTTCGCGATGCGGGCGGCGCATTCGCTTGCACCATCGAGCAAGGAGACATTACCGTTTCGCCGACCGCGAAGGGCTTTGCGATGCGATGCCAGCGACCGTGATGCTGCCGTTGGCGCGGGACCAACCCCTGGGCTAAAATGGCACGGTACGAATTCGAGAGTCTGCGAGAGGGGAGCGCAATGTCCGAAACCGGTCTGCTGCCGGCTTATCTGATCGTCGGTACCGATGGGGTCAAGCGCGACCACGCCGTCTCGCGTATGAAAGCTCGCTTGGAAAAGTCGGGTATGGTTGAGTTCAACCTCGATGAACGCGACATGACGAAAGATCCCGATATCGAGTCGATCATCGGCTCGCTCAATACCTTTCCCATGGGTAGTGAGTTTCGCCTGGTGATCCTCGACGGCTGCTCCAAGCTTGCCAAGGCGGTCTCGGAACCCCTCGTCGAGTACCTCACAAGTCCCAGCCCCACGACGGTCTGTCTCATTATCGCCGACTCACTTGCCAAGAATACGCGCCTGTATAAGGCAATCGCCAAGATCGACAAGAAGGCTATCGTCGATTGCTCGGGTACCAAGCGCTGGGAACTGCCGCGCCGCGTTCAGCAGATGGCGACGCAGCACGGTAAGTCCATCTCGACGGCTGCTGCCGAGGAGCTCGTCTCGCGTTCGGGCGAAAACACGCGCATGCTCGATAACGACCTGGCAAAGCTCGCCCAGATGGTCGAGGCGCCCCAGATTGAGCTTGCCGACGTGGAGCGTTGGATCGTGCGCACGGCCGAGGTTCAACCCTGGGACTTCCTCAACGCCGTCTCGGCTCGCGATATGCGGCGTTCGCTCGAGCTCTTTAAACTTCTGCCCTCTAAGAGTTACGTGTGGACCTACACGCTGCTATGCGGTCGCATCCGTGAACTGATCGTCGCCAAAGCGCTCGATGGGCGCGGGCAGGGACGTGAGCTCGCCGCGACGCTCAAGCTTCAGGCCTGGCAGGTCAAGAATCATCTTACCTGGGCACGTCGTTTTTCGATGACCGAGCTCGTTGCCGCGCTCGAGGGTGCCGTCGATGTGGAGCTCGCGCTCAAGGGCTCGGCCGATTCTCAGACCGCGCTTTTGCTCTGGATTACGAACATCTTGAGAAAATCGTGATGATACCTGCCTATTTGACAAATTCGTTCTATCCCTTTGAGGGGGAGCGTGCTATAGTAGGAGCTTGCATGACCTCACCGTGTCTCAGAGGTGTCATACATTTTTTGCAAGGAACTCGAAAGGAACTCCAGAAGTGGCAAACATCAAGTCTCAGAAGAAGCGTATCCGCACCAATGAGGCAGCTCGCATGCGTAACAAGGCTGTCAAGTCCGAGCTCAAGACGCTGACCAAGCACGTCCAGTCCGCCGTTGCCGAGGGCGACGCCGAGAAGGCCCAGGCTGCCCTCAAGACCGTCACCAAGCGTCTCGACATGGCTGCCGCTAAGCATGTCATCCACAAGAACCAGGCTTCCAACCGCAAGTCCGGTCTTGCCAAGCTCGTGAACAGCATCAACGCTTAAGTTGTAAATTTCACACCACACAGATTACGCGCATAAATGGAGCCTGTTTTATGGAACAGGCTCCATTTTTTGTACCGCTCGGGTAAGATAGTCCGCATGAATACTTCAATTGACATTTCCCACATCCGTAACTTCTCGATCGTTGCGCATATCGACCATGGCAAGTCCACGATCAGTGACCGCATCCTCGAGCTCACCCATACCGTCGATGAGCGCGACATGGAGTCGCAGCTGCTTGACACGATGGACATCGAGCGCGAGCGCGGCATCACGATCAAGTCCAATGCCGTCCGCGTGTCCTATGACGCCGACGACGGCGAGACGTATCAGTTCAACCTGATCGATACGCCGGGCCATGTGGACTTCACCTATGAGGTCTCGCGTTCGCTTGCCGCTTGCGAGGGTGCGGTGCTCGTCGTGGACGCCACTCAGGGTGTCGAGGCGCAGACCGTTTCCAACGCGACGCTCGCCATGAACGCCAACTTGGACATTGTTCCGGCCATCAACAAGATCGACCTTCCCTCGGCGCACCCCGACGAAGTTAAGACCGAGATCGAAGACGATCTGGCCATTCCCGCCGACGATGCCGTGTGCGTGTCGGGCAAGACTGGCGAGGGCATCCATGATTTGCTGGAGTCCATTGTCTTTTTGATCTCGCCTCCCAAGGGCGATGCAAATGGCCCTCTCAAGGCACTTATTCTGGATTCGTACTTCGATGAGTACCGCGGCGTCGTCGCCACGGTGCGCATCTTTGACGGGTCCATCAAAAAGGGCGATACCCTGCGCATGATGCAGGCCAAGGGCGACTTCTTGGTCGACGGCGTGGGCGTCAAGCGCCCTGCCGAGACGCCGGTCGATGCTCTGACTGTCGGCGAGGTCGGCTATGTGGTCACGGGTCTGAAGGACCCCGAGGCTGTGCGCGTGGGCGATACCCTTACGTGGGCTTCGAACCCCTGCCCCGAGCCGCTGCCGGGCTACCGCGAGGCCAAACCCATGGTCTACACGGGCCTGTTCCCCATCGACAACAAGGACTATGAGAACCTGCGCGACGCGCTCGATAAGCTGCACGTCAACGATCCGTCGTTGGTGTGGGAGCCTGAGACGTCGGTGGCGCTGGGCTTTGGCTTCCGCGTGGGCTTCCTGGGCCTGCTTCACATGGAGGTCGTCAAAGAGCGCCTGGAGCGCGAGTTCAATCTGGACCTGATCGCCACGAGCCCCTCGGTCGACTACCACGTGTACAAGACTGACGGCGAGATGGTCGATGTCCGCAGCCCGCAGGATCTGCCCGAGGCCACGCGCATCGAGCGTATCGAAGAGCCTTACCTCAAGGCAAAGATCATCTGCCCGCCCGAGTATACGGGTGCCGTCATGCAGCTCGCTATCGAGCACCGTGGCGTCACGACCGATATGATCCACCTGACGAGCAAATCGGTCGAGATGCGCTTTGATATGCCGCTCGCCGAGCTCATCTTGGACTTTTTCGATCAGCTCAAGAGCCGCACCAAGGGTTACGCCTCGCTCGACTACGAGTTCAACGAATATCGCCCCTCCGAGCTCGTCAAGCTCGACATCCTGCTTTCGGGCGACGAGGTGGACGCGCTGTCGTTTATCGTGCACAAGGATAAGGCCTACGGTCTTGCCCGCGGCCTGTGCGACAAGCTCAAGGAGATCATCCCACGACAGCTGTTCGAGGTGCCTATCCAGGGCGCCATCGGCAACAAGATCATCGCCCGCTCCACCGTTAAGGCACGCCGCAAGGACGTGCTGGCCAAGTGCTACGGCGGTGATATCTCGCGAAAGCGCAAGCTGCTCGAGAAGCAGAAAGAGGGCAAGAAGCGCATGAAGGCCATCGGCTCGGTCGAGGTTCCGCAGGAGGCTTTTATGGCGATTCTTAAGGTGGACGAGTAGGTCCATGGCGCTTTCTGAATTCAGCAAGCGGCTGCTGGGCGCCTATGCCGAGCAGCCGTTCCTTATGGCTCCCATGGCGGGCGTAACCGACCCCGCCTATCGCATCATGTGTCGCCGTCGCGGTGCCCATCTTGCCTACAGCGAGATGGTGAGCGTGGCGGGCCTTGCCTATGCCAGCAACAAGACGTGGCGCCTGGTGTTGCCGGCTGTCGAGGAGCAGCAGATTTGCGTGCAGCTCTTTGGTTCTAAGCCCGATCAGTTTGCGAGTGCCGTCGCTGCCGTCGAGGAACGCGTGGGCGATCGTCTGTCGCTCATCGATATCAATATGGCCTGTCCGGCTCGCAAGGTCGTAACCAAGGGCGAGGGCTCGGCGCTCATGCGCACGCCCGACCTGGCCGAGAAGATTGTCGAGGCAGCGGTGGGCGCGGCGCATGTTCCCGTGACCGTGAAGATCCGCAAGGGTTTTTATGCCGAGGACCGCAACGCCGCAACGTTTGCCCAGATGCTCGAAGGGGCGGGCGCCTCTGCAGTTGCCGTGCACGGTCGTTGTGCCACGCAACTTTATACGGGCCAGGCCGATTGGTCTGTCGTCGATGAGGTTGCCGACGCCGTCGAGATTCCCGTGATTGGCTCGGGCGATGTGTTCTCGGCCGAGGACGCTGCTGAGCATCTGCACGGCTCGGGTGCCAGCGCGGTGTTTATCGCGCGCGGAATCTACGGCAATCCGTGGGTGTTCGGCGATGCCCGAGCCCTTGCACTCGATGGCACGCCGGTTCCTTCTCGCTCCTCGGTCGAGCGCCTGGAGGCTTTGCGTGAGCACCTGACGTTGACGCACGAGCTTCTGCCGCTTATGTCGCGCGCCCGTACGTATGCAAGCTGGTACTTAAAGGGCATGCCTCATGCTGCCGCTTGGCGCGCTCGGGTGGTCCGCTGCTCCACGTACGAGGAGTTTATGGCGCTGGTCGATGATATCGAGTGCGACGTGGTGGCCTGCGAGGCCGCGCTTGCCGCCGGTGAGTCGGTGCCCGCTCATCCGCTGGAGGCTTAAGGGTGGCCGTTACCGCGCTGTATGTGCACGTGCCGTTTTGCGCTCAAAAATGCCGCTATTGCGACTTTGACTCGCGCAGTTTCGCTCCGTGCGACCTGAGCGCTGCGCTCGATGCCTATTTTGAGCAGCTGTATGCACGCCTCGATGCCTTTGGAGACGCCGGGGCGCTTGCGCAGGTCCGCACCGTCTATGTTGGCGGCGGCACGCCGTCGCTGGCGGGGGAGCGTCTGGTAGAACTCGCCCGGCGTATCTCTGCGTGGTGTAAGCCCGTTGAGTTTACCTGCGAGGCTAATCCTGAGCCGTTGACTTCGCAGCTCACCGCGGCGCTTGCCGGGGTGGGCGTCACGCGCATTTCTCTGGGAGTCCAAACCCTCGACAACGACGAGCTTGCTGCGATTGGCCGTATTCACGATGCCGATCGGGCGCTCGCTGCCATCGCGACGGTCAAGAACGCTGGGCTTGACGTGTCGTGCGATCTTATGTGTGGGCTTCCCGGACAGACCGCAGCGAGTTGGAAGAGCACGCTCGATGGCGTGCTGACGGCGGCTCCGCATCATGTGTCGGTTTACCCGCTCACGCTCGAGGAGGGGACGCCCCTCTATCGCATGGCGTGCCGCGATGAGTCGCTCGAGCCCGATGAGGATTTCCAAGCCGCATGCATGGACGTTGCGCGCGAGCGGCTGAGTTCGGCGGGCTACCATCCGTATGAGGTGGCGAGCTACGCGCTCGATGGGCATGAATGCGCCCACAACATTGCCTATTGGACCGGACAGGGCTATTTGGGTTTGGGTCGTTCTGCCGCCGGTATGCTCGACGCCGAGGATTTCGATCGTTTGGCCGGGCTGTATCCCGACGTGCCTGCTCGCGGCGAAGCGCATCGCGTGCGTCTGGTACAACGCGACGATGCCGCGACGACCTTTGATGCCGAGTATCTGTCGCAGCGCGAGGCGGTGGCCGAGGATTTGATGCTCGCCTGCCGCATGACACGTGGCATTGGGTCCGAACTGTTGGTTCACTCGGCAAGCGTGATTGCTGCAGACGAGCTGGCGGCGGCCTGCGACCGTGCGCTCGAGTTGGGCCTTGCCACCTGGGCGCCCGATCATGTTGAAGGACAGGCGGGGCGCGTCACCTCAAAAGACGTTATCGCAGGTCGCGCCCGCGCCCGTTTAGCGCCGACCCACTTGGGCTGGCTCGATGGAAATATGCTGTTCGAGCTGTTTTGGGATCTAGCCTAGGCCGCTCGGGTAGAATTACCGAAATATATACGCTGCTGTGAGCAGGAGGTTGCCGCGCATGGCGACGATGAACGAAAAAGATTACTACGAGATTCTTGGTGTCTCCAAGGATGCCACCTCGCGTGATATTCAAAAGGCTTTCCAGCAAAAGGCCCGCAAGCTCCATCCGGACGTCAATAAAGAGCCGGATGCCGAGGAGAAGTTTAAAGAGGTTTCCGAGGCCTACGCCGTGCTCTCGGACGAGCAGAAGCGTGCGCGTTACGACGCCATGCGGTCGGGCGATCCCTTTGCCGGTGCACCGACGGCTTCGCCCTATGGCGGTGGCTATGCCGGCAGCGCCGGTTACGGCAATCCCTTTGACGGCGGTTTCCCCTTCGGGGGCGCCTGGGGCCAGCCCCGTCGCGGCCAGGCGGCCTACAACCCCGAGAGTGGCGCCAACGTGGTCGTCGATATCAAGCTCGACGCCAAGGAGGCCAAGAGCGGTGCCCACAAGACCGTTCGCTACACCCGCTTTGACACCTGCGGACATTGCGGCGGATCGGGCTCCGTTTCGTCAGAGCATGCCCATACCTGCCCGAGCTGCGGTGGTCGCGGCCATATCGATGTCGACCTGTCCTTCCTGTTTGGTGCGGGCACGTTCCAGACGGTTTGTCCCGAGTGCGGCGGTTCCGGCAAGGTCGTTGCCGATCCGTGCCCCGATTGCGGTGGCAGCGGTCGTACCCGTGTGACCTCCGAGCAGACGATTGAGTTTCCCGCCGGCACGCATGATGGCGACGAGGTGCGCATCCCCAACATGGGACACGCCGGCACGAACGGCGCTTCGGGCGGTGACCTGGTCGGTCGTGCGCACGTTGAGGCCGAGCGCCTGGAGGGTAAGGCTCGCACCGGCTTCTACCTCATGGGTATCATCGCACCGTTTTTGGTGCTGTCTGCCATCTCGGGCGTGTTCTCGGCCTTTGCCATGATGTGCTTTATTCCGTTTGCCATGGGCTTGTTCATGGTGCTGTCGGACGGCGTGCTTCATCGCAGCCTGCTGTGGTGGAAGCGGGGCGCAATGCAGTTTGCCAATGGTTTTGCCAACGGCTTTATGTTTGCGCTCGTGTCGGTCTGGTTTGCGAGCTGCTCGCAGCAGGCCATGCTTTCGCCCTACGGGATGCAATAACATCAAACCCTCTGTTTGCGGCCGGCCCAGCTTGGGTATAGGACGCACTGTGACAATAATGAAAGTTGGAAGGATTCGGTCGTGTCGGAAAATAGGGATTACTACGAGGTACTTGGCGTTGACAAGGATGCCGACGCGCGGACGATCAAGCGTGCGTTTCTAAAGAAGGCCCGTACGGTACACCCGGATGTTTCGGACGACCCCGAGGCCGAGGCCAAGTTCAAAGAGCTCAACGAGGCCTATTCCGTTCTTTCCGATGAGCAGAAGCGTGCTAACTACGACCGTTACGGCACCGCGGACGGCCCCGGTGGCTCTGGCTATGTCGACATCAACGATATCTTTGGCGGCATGGGCATGGACGACCTGTTCTCGTCGTTCTTTGGCGGTGGCGCCGGTGGTGGCGCCCGTAGCCGTCGTGAGCGTCGTCGCGGACGTGACATGGCCATCTCGCTTTCGGTGACGCTCGAGGAGGCGGCGCTCGGTTGTAAAAAGACGATCAGCTATGATCGCCTTGCTCCCTGCGAGGATTGCAACGGCACCGGTAAGGCCGAGGGTGCACAGGAAAAGCAGTGCAGCCGCTGCCACGGCACAGGCTATGTGACGACGGTCCAGCGTTCTTTCCTGGGCCAGGTTCAGTCCTCTTCGCCCTGTCCCGACTGCCACGGCGAAGGCACGGTCATCGATCATCCCTGCGAGACCTGTGATGGCCAGGGCCGCACGCCTTCTCACGAAAAGATCGACATCGATATTCCCGCTGGTGTTTCGACCGGTCGTCAGCTGCGCGTGAGTGGTTTTGGCGAGGCCGGCCTTCGTGGCGAGCCGTCGGGCGACCTGATCGTCAACGTGCGTGTCGCCGACCACGAGCGTTTTAAGCGTAATGGCGATGACCTCTATCTGGTGAGCGATATCTCGATTGCGCAGGCCGCGCTCGGTTGCGAGATTGAGGTCGAGGGCATTATGCCTGACGAGGTCGTCAAGGTGTGTGTCCCCGCCGGCACACAGTACGGTGACACCGTGAGCGTCAATAACTACGGCATGCCGCGAATCGGCGGCGGCGGTTCGCGCGGTCGTCTGGTCGTGCAGCTGCGCGTGGTCGTCCCCACCAATCTCTCCAACAAGCAGCGCGTGCTGCTTCGCGCCTTTGCCGACGAGATGGGCGATGACGTCGCATCCGGTAAGAAGTCGGTGACTGACCGTATCAAGAGTGCCCTCGACGACATCCTCGATTAAGGAGCCCGTGTGCTCGCACCCCATATTTCCGTCGTCAACCTCGGTTGTCGTGTCAACCGGGTTGAGTCTGACCGTATCACTGCCGATCTTATGCGCCTGGGCTTTGCGATGGTGGAGCCCCGGGACGCCGAACTGATCGTTATCAATACCTGTGCCGTGACGGGGGAGGCCGAGGCCAAGACCCGCAAGGCCGTCCGTCACGTCCTGGCCTATCCGGGCGAGCCTTACGTGGTCGTAACTGGCTGCGTCGTCAACCTGCATCCCGAGGAGCTGTTGGAACTCTCCGACCGCGTGATCGCCGAACCATCCAAGATTGACGTCGCCGAGCGCGTCTGCGAGGTGCTGGGTGTCGAATCCGATAGCGTGCCCGCCTGCAGCGATGGCGACGTGGTCGATGCGCTCGGCCGTTCGCGGCTGGGCGTGAAGATCCAGGATGGCTGCAACCACCGCTGCACCTATTGCATCGTGTGGAAGGCCCGCGGCCCCGAGCGTTCCGTATCCGTCGAGTCCGTGCTCGAACAGGTGCGTGAAGCCCAGGAGGCCGGCGTGCCCGAGGTCGTGCTGACCGGCGTGAACCTGGGTGCCTATGACGGCAAGAGCGCGACCGACGAACATGTCGAGATCGATGAGCTGCTCCAGGCCATCATGGAGCGCACCGATATCGCCCACGTGCGCATCTCCTCGGTGGAGCCCATGGATATTTCCGAGCGCTTGCTCAAGGTGATGGCTCGCTATCCGAAGCGTATCGCGCCGTTTTTGCACCTGCCTGTGCAGTCTGGCTGCACGGCGACGCTGCATCGCATGGGCCGTCCCTATAGCGCCGAGGCGTTCGAGGACACGGTGCGCATGATTCGCGCTAACCTGCCCCAGGCTGCACTTTCGTGTGACGTTATCGTCGGTTTCCCTGGCGAGACGGACGAGGAGTTCGAGGAGTCGCTGGCGCTGTGCCGTCGCGTGGGCTTTTCGCGCATGCACGTGTTCCGCTATAGCAAGCGCCCCGGCACCCTCGCCGCCGACATGCCCAACCAGGTACCCCCTGAGGTCATGGCCGAGCGCAGCCGTCGCATGCGCGCCGCCGCACAGGAGCTTGCGATCGCCGATGCCCGCCGCCGCGTGGGCACGGTCGAGCGTGCGGTGCTCGAGTATGGCGACAACCTGACGCTCGGCTCGTTCCATCATGCCCGTCTTGATGATACCTGTGGACTCACAGCCCCTTGCCTGCTCGATGTTGCTATCATCGGAGTCGATGATTCCGGCTTGGTCCATGCACGCAGGGAGGTTCATGGAAGCCTCGAAGATTAGACTTACCGTTCCCGAGGGTATCGACCCCTCGCGTGTTTTGGGCGCCGGCGATGGCGCCCTTCGTGCACTCGAGAACTTGGTGCGCGCCCATGTGGTTGCCCGCGGTGACAGCGTTGCCGTGAGCGGCGATCCGGACGAGGTCGAGCTCGTGGCGCGCTTTTTCGAGCATGCTTTTCGCGAGGCGGCCGCCGGGCGCACGCTGTCTGCCGACGATGTCTCGCGATGCCTGGCGGTCTTGCGCGACGGCGAGCATAATGCCTCTTCGCTGCGCGATGACGTGCTGCTGTCGTATCGCGGTCGCGTCATCCGCCCCAAGACGCTCGGCCAAAAGCGCTACGTGGATGCCATTCGCTCGCATACCATCACGTTTGGCCTCGGTCCCGCCGGTACCGGTAAAACCTATCTGGCTATGGCACTCGCTGTCGCCGCGCTCAAGCGCCATGAGGTGGGCCGCCTGATCCTGACGCGCCCGGTTGTCGAGGCGGGGGAGAACTTGGGCTTTTTGCCCGGCACCCTCGAGGAAAAGATCGACCCGTATATGCGACCGCTCTACGATGCCCTCTTTGACATGATGGATCGCGAACGCACCGATGAGCTTATGGAGCGTGGCGTGATCGAGATCGCCCCGCTCGCCTACATGCGCGGTCGAACGCTGAGCGATGCCTTTGTGGTGCTCGATGAGGCACAAAACACGACGCCCGAGCAGATGAAGATGTTCCTGACGCGTCTGGGTTTTAATTCCAAGTTCGTGATTACCGGCGACCTGAGCCAGCGTGACCTGGTGGGTCGTCGCGGCGGTCTTGCCGACGTTGAGAAGATTTTGGGCCGTGTCGACGATGTGACGTTTTCTCACCTGGAGCGCGCCGACGTGGTGCGCCATGCCCTGGTGGGCCGTATCGTTGAGGCCTATGATGCATACGACGATGCGCGCGAGCAGCGCGCACACGATCGAAAGGAGTCCCGTTGAGTGTATTGATCAGCAACGATGCCGAGCTCGATACGCTGCTCGATGCCCAGGAGGTGGAGCACATCTGCGGAGTTGTGCTTACCGCCGAGGGCGTTGAGCGTGAGGTCGAGATTTCCCTTTCGTATGTCGATGAGGACGAGATGCACGAGCTCAATCTTGAGTGGCGTGGCATCGATCGCACGACCGACGTGCTTTCGTTTGAATGCGACTCGGCCTTTGACGAGGATATTCCCGCCGACGAGACGCTCGAGCTCGGCGATATTATCCTGGCCCCGCAGGTCATTGCCCGCCAGGCCCCCGGTTTTGGTAACAGTCCCGCCGACGAGTGCCGGCTGATGCTTGTTCACGGCATGTTGCACCTGCTGGGCTATGACCACATCGAGGACGACGAGGCCGAGGTCATGGAGGCACGTGAGGATGCCATTCTGCGCGACCTGGCGCTCGAGCGCGGCGAGGACCCCAAGCTGGTCCACGTCGGCCCCATAACCAATCATGCCCACGACTAGGAGCCGTCTATGATTCCCGGATCGAACAAGGACCATCCGTCCTTTTTAAAGTCGTTCTCATACGCTATGGAGGGCTTCGTCACCGCCGTCAAGACCGAGCGCAATATCAAGGTCATGCTCGTGGCGGGCGTGTGCACCGTCATTGCCGGCTGCATCGTGGGGCTCGATATTGCCGAGTGGGCTACGGTCATCATCTGCTGCGGCCTGGTGATTCACGGCGAGCTGTGCAATACCGCCATGGAGGCGATTGTCGACCTGGCGACCCAGGAGCTGCATCCGCTGGCCAAGCGCGCGAAGGATATCGCCGCTGCCTCTGTATACGTTCTTTCCATTACCGCCGCGATCGTGGGCTTGCTTGTCTTTGCCCACGCGCTCGACTTTATTTAGAAAGGGATTCCCATGTCCGACAATATGCAGCCTACCGATGAGGTTTTGGATGACGAGGTCCTGGACGAGGGTGAAGGTGCCGATTCGTTTGACGAGGTCGAGGAGTTCGACCCGTTTGAGGGTATGAGCGACGAGGAGCTCGATGCCCTGTGCGACGAGGATGAGGGCCTTACGGGCTTTGGCGACGTGGAACCCGGTTTCCGCAGCGGCTTCGTGGCCCTGGTCGGCCGCCCCAACGCCGGCAAGTCCACGCTGCTCAACGCCTGTTACGGCAAGAAGGTTGCTATCACCTCTCCGGTGGCCCAGACGACCCGCCGCCGTATGCGCGCCGTGGTCAACCGCCCCGGTTACCAGCTGGTCTTCGTTGATACGCCGGGTATCCACAAGCCTAAGGACGGCCTGGGCTCCGAGCTCAACAAGAGCGCGTTGTTTGAACTGAACGATGTCGATGTTGTCGCGTTTTTGATTGACGCCACCAAGCCGATTGGCAGGGGGGACGCCTGGGTCGCCGAGCGCGTCAAGAATGCCCGCTCCAAAAAGGTCCTGGTGCTCACGAAGGCCGACGAGGCCGATCCCGCACAGGTCATGGAGCAGCTCAAGGCCGCTCACGAGCTTATGGAATACGACGATGAGATCGTGACGTCGTCGGTCAAGAACTTCAACGTCGATGCGTTTATCGAGACCGTCGCTCACTTCTTGCCCGAGGGCCCGCGCTGGTTCCCCGAGGACATGGGCACCGACGCGTCCGACGAGACCCTCGTGGCCGAGTTTGTGCGTGAGAAGGTTCTGCGTCGCACCCGCGACGAGATCCCTCACTCCGTGGGCGTCATCTGTGACGCGCTCGAGCAGACTAAGAAGGTCCTGCGTGTGCACGCCACGATTTACGTCGAGCGCGAGGGGCAGAAGGGCATCATCATCGGCAAGGGCGGCGAGATGATCAAGCATATCGGCATCGATGCCCGTCGTGACCTTGAGCGTATCTTTGGCACCCAGGTCTTTTTGGAGCTCGACGTGAAGGTCAAGGCCGGCTGGCGCGATGACGAGGCGCAGATCCGCCGCTTTGGCTATAACGCCGAAGATTAAGCCTCGGCGTTCATGGCTGGCTCTCGCACATATCGCACAAAAGTGCTCGTCCTCGACAAGACGAAGCTCAAGGAAACCGACCTGATCTTGACGATGCTCGATGAGCGGGGGCGGCAGGTGCGTGCCGTGGCCAAGGGCGCACGTAAGCCTGGCGGTCGCCTTGCAGCCCGCTGCGAGCTTTTCTGTACCGTCGATATGCTGCTCGCGCATGGGCGGTCGCTCGACGTGGTTTCTCAGGCGGAGCTTATGGAGGCGCCGCTCGGTGCTGCTCCTGACTACGAGACGACCTGTGCCGCCAGCGCGATTGCCGAGGTTGCGCGCGTGTGCTCGTTCGAGGATGCCGAGGATCCATTTACCTTTGCCATCACGCAGCGGGCGCTCACGCTTGTCGGCAGCGGGTTCGACTCGGCACATATGGACCTGCTCGTGGCGGCTTTTGTCTTTAAACTGCTGTCGCATGTTGGTTACCGACCCGATTTCTCGGCATGCGTTTTGTGCGGAGACCCTATGCTGTCGTATTTCTCGGCCCAAGCCGGCGGGCTTCTGTGCGGGTCGTGCGCCTCGAGCGTGCCTGGCGCCGAGTTGGTATCGGTCGGCGAGGTCGCATGGCTGCGCGCCCTCATGTCCATGACGTTCGATGAACTCATGGCCGAGCGAATCGATCCGCATACGGCGGCTTTTTTGCTGGGGCTTTCGCATGTTTGGGCCGCCACGCACACCGATCAGCGGCTCCGTGCGATGGAATTCATGTTGGGTCGGTGATGATGCGCAGGTGTGCTCCGCTTGTGGTAACATACCGACTTGTTGGTACCTCGACCTTGGATGCTCGCTCCACCGGCGGCTTCCCAGTCCGAGGCGAATAGAGTCGCCCGCGGGCGACGCGAAATGAAAGGTGAAACAATGACTGTTTCCAAAGAGCGCAAGGCGGAGCTGACCGCCCAGTTCGGTAACTCCCCGGTCGATACCGGTAACCCCAAGGTTCAGGTCGCCATCCTGTCCGAGCGCATCAAGGAGCTGACCGAGCACATGAAGTCCCACCAGAAGGACTTCCACACCCGTCGTGGCCTGCTCATGCTCGTCGGCCGTCGTCGTCGTCTTCTTTCCTACATCAAGAAGAACGACATCGTCGAGTACCGTGAGCTCATCAAGGCTCTGGGCATCCGCGACAACATCCAGTAAGGATTTGTACATGCTAAGAGCGTCCTGCGCAGCGGGGCGCTCTTTTTGTGTAAGGGCGTGAACAATCACGCTCTGAAGCGTGGCGGGGGCAGGGGGCCCGCGTCACATGAGAAGCCCGCAGGCAAGGGGCCTGTGGGGTAAAGGAGAACAATGACACTCGTATCCAAGACCTTTGAGCTGTACGGCAAGACCTACACCTTCGAGTCTGGCGAGCTTGCCAAGCAGGCCACCGGCGCTTGTCTGGTCAAGCAGGGCGACACCACGATGCTCGACACCGTGGTTGTCTCCAAGGAGCGCAAGAATTACGACTTCTTCCCGCTGACCGTCGACTTCAACGAGAAGATGTACGCTGCCGGCCGTATCCCGGGTGGCTACCTCAAGCGCGAGGGCCGTCCCAGCGAGAAGGCCACGCTCACGGCCCGTATGATCGACCGCCCGATCCGCCCTAGCTTCCCGGACGGCTTCCGCAACGAGGTGCACATCGTCGCCACCTCGCTCGTCGCCGACCAGGTCAACCCTTTCGACGTCATCAACGTCATGGGTGCCTCTCTGGCCATGACGCTCGGCGGCGTGCCCTTCGAGGGCCCGCTTGCCTGCGTGCGCATCGGCCGCAACGTGGAGACCGGCGAGTTTATCGTCAACCCCACCTATGAGGAGCGCGAGAACTCCGACCTGGACCTGGAGCTGGGCGGCTCTGCCGACTTCATCTCGATGGTCGAGGCCGGCGCCGAGGAGATCTCCGAGGACGACATGCTCGCCGCCATGAAGTTTGGCCAGGAGGCCCTCGCTGCCTTCTGCCAGGCCCAAGACGAGTTCGTCGCCGAGTGGGAGCAGGCCAACGGCGCTATCGTTAAGAAGGAGTACCCGCTCGACCAGCCCGTCGAGGAGGTCCAGGAGCGCATCTTCGCCCACTACGACGAGATGGCCGCTTCCCTGCGCGACGCCGACAAGCTTTCCCGCATCGGTAAGGTCGAGGCTCTGAAGGAGTCCATCCGCGCCGAGTTCACCGACGAGGAGCAGGCCGCCTGGGAGCGCGAGATCCCCGTGGCGCTCAAGAAACTCGAGAAGAAGGCCATGCGCACCATGGTCGTCGAGACCGGCGAGCGCGTCGACGGTCGTGCCGCCGACGAGATTCGTCCCATTATGGTGAAGGACAACTATCTGCCGCTCGTTCACGGCTCCGGCCTGTTCCAGCGTGGTCAGACCCAGGTGCTCTCCGTCCTGTCGCTCGGTATGCTCAACGAGGGCCAGCGTCTGGATACCATCGAGCCCACCGAGGGCAAGCGCTATATGCACCACTACAACTTCCCGCCGTTCTGCACCGGCGAGACCGGCCGCATGGGCAGCCCCAAGCGCCGCGAGATCGGTCACGGCAACCTTGCCGAGCGCGCCCTGCTTCCGGTGCTTCCCGACGAGAACGAGTTCCCCTACGCCATCCGCGTCGTCTCCGAGGTCATGGAGTCCAATGGCTCCTCTTCGATGGCTTCGACCTGTGGCTCCACGCTCGCCCTTATGGACGGCGGCGTGCCCATTAAGCGCCCGGTCTCCGGTATCGCCATGGGCCTGATCCAGGAGGAGGGCAAGACCGTGGTCCTGTCCGACATCCAGGGTCTCGAGGACTTCCTGGGCGACATGGACTTTAAGGTCACCGGCACCACCGAGGGCATCACCGCTCTGCAGATGGACAACAAGGCCACCGGCCTCACCTTCGACATCCTGGCCCGCGCCCTGCAGCAGGCCAAGGAGGGTCGCGCCTTCATCCTGCAGAAGATGCTCGATGTGATCCCCGAGCCGCGTCATACCACGCGCAGCACCGCCCCGCGTATCGTCTCCATCCAGGTTCCGACCGATAAGATCCGCGACGTCATCGGTTCCGGCGGCAAGGTCATCCGCGGCATCCAGGACGAGACCGGCGCTTCGGTCGACATCCAGGAGGACGGCACCGTCTTTGTCGGCGGCACCGGCGAGTCCGTCGATCAGGCCGTCGAGCGCATCAAGCTTATCATCAAGGTTCCCGAGCCGGGCGAGGAGTACACCGGTCGCGTGGTCTCCATCCAGCCGTTCGGCGCCTTCGTGAACCTGCTGCCCGGTAAGGACGGCCTGCTGCACATCTCCCGCGTCGCCAAGGGCCGCGTGGAGAAGGTCGAGGATGTCCTCAACGTGGGCGACGAGGTCAAGGTCGTCGTTATCGAGGTCGACGATCGCGGCAAGATCTCGCTCGATCGTCTCGACAAGCCCGAGGCCCCGGCTCGCGCCGAGGGTGCCTCCGAGGGCGACGGCGAGCACTTCCAGCGTCGTGAGCGTCCGCGTCGCGAGCGCTCCGAGCGCAGCGACCGTCCGCGCCGTCCTGGCGACAACGGAGGCCGCAAGCCCCGCCGCCACCACGACGCCGAGTAACAGCCGCACATAAGCAGCTCAATAAGGGCGACTCCGGACAGGGGTCGCCCTTTTGCTATTCCCGGCGGGATAGACCGGTTCAGATGGGGCTTTGATGCATGGGTGGTCTGTTGGTGGGCAAATGGGTATCATACTGTGGTTATTGCATCGACTCTGTGATGCTTTGTTGTACGTTCCCGACGGTCGGTTTGCCAGAAGCGCCCCGCCGGTTGTTTCAGACCCGTTTCGAAGAAAGGAAACAACACTCACCTATGGCAGCTAAAAAATCATCTCCCTTGAAGATCATCCCGCTCGGCGGCCTTGATGGCATCGGCAAGAACATGACGGTCTTCGAGTGCGGCGACGACATGGTGCTCGTCGACGCTGGTCTCATGTTCCCCGACGACTCGCAGCCCGGTATCGACCTGGTGCTTCCGGATTACACCTACGTTCTGGAGAACGAGGAAAAGCTCCGCGGCATCATCGTCACTCACGGCCACGAGGACCACACCGGTTCGCTTCCGTATCTGCTGCAGGACCTCAACAACAAGGTGCCCATCTTCTCGAGCAAGCTGACGCTCGGCTTTATCGAGGGTAAGCTCTCCGAGTTCCGCATTCGTGCACCCAAGTTCCGTGAGGTCAAGGGCGGTAGCCACGTCAATTTGGGTGGCATCTCGCTCGACTTCTTCTCGATGACGCACTCCATCCCGGGCGCTCTGGGCGTGTTTATCCGCACCAACCAGGGCACCGTTATGCACACCGGCGACTTTAAGCTCGACCAGACGCCCATCGATGGCGTCACGCCCGACTATGCCGCTATCAGCCGCTTTGCCAAGCAGGGCATCGACCTGCTGCTGTCCGACTCCACCAACGCTACGGTCCCCGGCTTTACCAAGTCCGAGGCCGAGGTTGGCCCCAATCTGCTGCATGCCATCAAGAATGCTCCGGGCCGCGTGTTCGTCGCGTCGTTCTCGAGCCACATCCATCGTCTGCAGCAGATCTGCGACGCCGCTCGCAAGTGCGGCCGTAAGGTCGTCGTAACCGGACGTTCCATGCTCACCAATACCCGCGTGGCGCGCGAGCTCGGTTATCTCAACATCGATGATGCCGATATCATCGATGCTTTTGATATTGACAACCTGCCCGACGACAAGATCGTCGTCATGTGCACCGGCTCGCAGGGCGAGCCTCTGTCGGCCCTTTCGCGCATGGCCAACGGCGAGCACAAGACGCTCTCCATCCATGAGGGCGATACCGTCATCCTCTCGGCAACGCCGGTTCCCGGTAACGAGAAGGCCGTTCAGCAGGTCGTCAACAGCCTCGCCAAGCTTGGCTGCGACGTGTGGGATAAGAACCGCGCTCTCGTTCACGTCTCGGGTCACGGTAGCCAGGAGGAGCTCAAGCTCCTGATGGCCATGGCCAAGCCTACGTACTTTATGCCGGTCCACGGCGAGGCCGTTCACCTGCGCGCCCATGCCCAGCTTGCCCGTAAGATGGGCATCAAGGAAGATCATATCTTTATCCTCGACAACGGAGATACGCTCGAGATGCGTGGCGGTATCGTCAAGCGCGGTGCGCCCGTCGAGTCTGGCGTCGTCTACGTCGACGGACTGCGCATCGGCGATACCGACCCTATCGTTCTGCGCGATCGTCAGAAGCTTGCCAACGACGGTATGGTCACGGCCGTCGCTATCGTTTCACTCAAGCACAAGAAGATCGAAGCCATCGAGTTCTCGGGCCGCGGCGTCTCCTTTGCCATCGACGACCAGTTCTCCGAGGACGCGTCGGCGTCCATCATGAAGACGATCGAGAAGGGCAAGTTCAGCTTTACGAGCAGCGGTTCCGATGCCATTCGCAAGGCCGTGCGCGACTCGCTCTCTAACTTTATCTGGAGCCGTACGCGCACTCGTCCGATGATCATCCCGGTCGTCATGGAGGTTTAGTTTGGCGCGCGGATCTGCACAAAACGCCAAAGGCAATAAAGCCAACAACCAACCGGCATCTGCTAAGGGTGCCGGTTCCCATCTTCGTGCCAATAAGGGCCACGAGGCCGAGTTCGACGATTTCGAGCCCCTGGTCGAGCCTTCGGCCAACCGCGATATCGCCGGCGTGGTCATTGCCGTTTTGGCGATTGCGTCCTTCATTGCCGTGATTTCGCCGGCGACCGCACCCGTTACGGCTGCGGTTGCCGGTTTCTACCACCTGGGCTTTGGTCTGGGCGCCTACGTGCTGCCGATCGTCATTTTGCTGTTTGCCGCCACGCTCTTTTTGGGCGAGGACTCGCCGCTCAACGTGCGCTCTGTTGCGGGCGGCGCTGTGGTCTTTATCGCCGTCGTCTCCATTCTTTCGCTGATGGTGCCGGGTACGAGCGACTCGTGCGACCTTATGTTCACGCCGCAAAACCTGTCCGCCTCGGGTGGCTACATCGGTGCGTTTATTGCGAGCGCGCTGCAGAATGCCCTGGGTAAGCCTATCGCGATGGTGGTCCTATTGGGCCTGGCCGTCGTTGGTTTTGTCATCATTGGCTTTTCGGTGGGCGGCGTTTTGCGCTCTGCCCGCGACCGTGCGGCCGATTTTGCCGAGCGCCGCCGTGCCGACGTTAACGCGAGTCCGTGGGGTGACGACGAAGCCTTGTCGGTGCCCGGCGTTGCCCGTCCGCACCTGAGCATTCTTCGTCAAAAGGGCTCCGATATGGCCGTGACCACGGTCATGGGCAACGATTCGGACCCGGTTTTGGACGATGACGACGAAGACGAGGATCCGTTTGTCGACGTGTCCGATGCCGTGGAGGCCGAGCGCGCTAAGACGACGCTGCTGCCGCGCCGTCATGCCAAGAAGGGCAAGACGGCTCCCAAACTCAACACGAGTGAGCCCGACCCGTCGTGGTCCGAGAGCGAGATTGAGCTTACCGAGGGTGATGACGAGAACGACGAGGCTCCGATCGAGACCGCCAAGACGACCTTGCTGCCGCGCCGCCATGCCAAGCGCGGTCAGGTGACCGGCCAGCTTTCGATGGAGGACGATCCGGACAAGGTTGACGAGTCCGAACCGCCTTTTGCCGTGAATCCCGTTTCGGCCGCCCCTCAAATTCCTGATTTCCTCAAGCATCCCAAGGTTGCCGATACGGCTGTGGCGGGCGCTGTCGAGGCGTCTACTTCGAGCGATGGGGGAGCGGTCAATGCCCCCGTGGATAACGAGGGCGAAGAAGAGGACGGCCTTAAGCTTCCGCCGCTCGAAATCCTGCATGCAAACCCTCAGTCCGCTTCTGCCGCGTCTTCGGACAAGGAGCTGGAGCAGACCGCCGAGTCGTTGCAATCAACGCTGCTTGAGTTTGGCCGTAGCGCTCGCGTCGTCGGCTGGATTGCCGGTCCCACGGTGACGACCTTTAAGCTGCAGCCCGGCGAGGGCGAGCGCGTGAGCAAGATTTCGAGCCTTGAGGACGACATTGCGCTTTCGCTTGCCGCCCAGTCCGTGCGTATCTTTGCGCCGGTTCCCGGTACCTCGCTCGTGGGTATCGAGATTCCCAATCGTAAGCGTCAGAACGTCAACTTGGGCGACGTGCTGCCCTATGTTAAGGGCGGTCCGCTTGAGCTTGCCATTGGCCGCGACGCAGAGGGCACGCCGGTCGTCGCCGACCTCGCCAAGATGCCCCACCTGCTGATCGCCGGTACCACGGGTTCCGGTAAGTCGGTCATGATCAACTCCATCATCACGACCCTGCTCATGCGCGCCCTTCCCGAGGACGTTCGTCTGATCATGGTCGACCCCAAGCGCGTCGAGCTCGCAGGCTATAACGGCCTGCCGCATCTTTACGTGCCCGTAGTGACCGAGCCCAAGCAGGCCGCGAGTGCCTTGCAGTGGGCGGTGTCCGAGATGGAGCGCCGCCTGAAAGTCTTTGAGCGCCTTAACGTGCGCAAGATCTCGACCTATAACGAAAAGCAGGCCGCCGGCGAGTTTGAGCATTACGATAACCCGCCGCAAAAGATGCCCTACCTGGTCATCATCATCGACGAGCTTTCGGACCTGATGATGGTTGCCGGCAAGGACGTCGAGGCGTCGATTGTGCGTATCGCCCAGCTGGGCCGTGCCGCCGGTATCCACCTTATCGTGGCGACCCAGCGTCCGAGCTCTAACGTGGTGACGGGTCTCATCAAGGCTAACATTACCAACCGTATCGCCTTCAACGTCGCAACGGGCATCGACTCCCGCGTCATCATCGACCAGATGGGTGCCGAAAAGCTCACCGGCTTAGGTGACATGCTGTTCTCAAAGGTCGACTGGGGCAAGCCCCGCCGTATCCAGGGCTGCTTTGTTTCGGATGACGAGATCAACGAGATTGTCGAGTTTGTTAAGTCGCAAAGCGAGCCCGACTACCATGAGGAGATTCTGTCGGCTGTGGCACCTGCCTCCATGTCCATGGCAGGTGGCGGCGGCATCGTGCGCACCGGCGTTGCCGAGCCTCAGGACGACGATCCGCTTATCTGGGAAGCCGCTCATATTGTGGTGGAATCGCAGCTGGGCTCCACATCTGGCCTGCAGCGCCGCCTGAAGGTTGGCTATGCGCGCGCCGGGCGTATTATGGACATGCTGGAAGAAAAGGGTGTCGTCGGACCGCCCGACGGTTCCAAGCCGCGCGAGGTCCTGCTGGATGAAGAAGGCCTTGCCGCGCTGGAATCCGTCGACGCCGAGATGGCACGTGAAGATTGTGAGTTTGGAGGATTCTGATGGCTGCACGCTTTGGTGACATGCTGCTCGAGCAGCGTCGCCGAATGGGCCTTTCCATTCAGCAGGTCGCCAACACCATCAAAATCAGGCCGCAGATCATCGAGTTTTTCGAGAATGGCAATTTTGCATCGATGCCTCCGCGCGGCTATGCGCAGGGCATGATTTCGAGCTATGCGCGCTTTTTGGGCCTCAATCCGCGGGAGGTCGTCAACGCTTATTTTGACGATCTGATGGCATATGAGCGCGAGACGTCGCAGCAGGGTGGTCGTTTTCAGGACGCCGCCGGCTACGTCAATTCGCGTTCCTCGGTCGACAACGGCCGCTTCCTGATGGTTCAGGGCGGGCGTTCGACGCGTTATGGCAAGCGCCCTCAGCAGGCTGGCTATGTTACCGAGACGGGCTCGAGCGAGGATATTCGTTCCCAGCGCGATCGTTTTCGCAGCACGCCGGCCCCTGAGGAGCGCGCACTCCCCGCTGCCCGCGGTGTCGCACGAGACCCTCGTGCCGGCTACGGTGATGGTGGTTATTCCGATCGCGGGTACCGTGGCGTTTCTTCCGGTCGCCCGCGCGGCGGCTATGCAGACGCCGACACTACGCAGGTGACGCCTCGCCTTCGATCTCAGTCGCAGACCTTTAGCCAGCGCTCCTCGGCGCCTCGTTCGGGTCAGCGCAACTACCAGGGTCGCGGCGAGCTCGCCCCCCGCTCGGGCCAGCGCAATATGCAGCGCCAGGGTAGCTATCGCGGACGTTCCGACAATAATCGCGGTCGTATGCCCCAAGGCACTGGTCGTGGTGGTTCAAATCGTGGGCGCGGCGGTGGGCGTGCTCCCCAGAATAACGGTCTCGATCCTCGTATCGTTTACGCCGGTATCGGTGCCGTGGCGCTGCTTCTGATCGTGCTCATCGTGGTGCTCCTGCGCGGCTGCGGCTCCTCGGCGCCCGAGTCGACGCCCGAGACGCCCGTTGCCACCAAGACAACGACTAAGAAGTCTTCCAAGAAGACCGAATCCGTCGATGAGGATACCGATGAGACGGCGGACGAGCCGACCGATTCGGACGCCGCCAAGACGACGGCCAAGAAGGAGGAGAACGAGGTCACAAAGGTCAAGATCTCCGTTGCCAAGGGCAAGACTGCTTGGATTGAGGTCAAGGTTGATGGCAAGTCGGTCTATGGCGCCCAGGCGACCGGCCCCTTTGAGCAGGAATATACGCCTGAGTCCTCGATTGAGATCACCACGTCCAAGCCTTCCGATGTCACCGTTACCAAGAACGGCGAAAAGGTCCGCTATGACACCAAGACATCGGGCGTGGCACGCGTGACGATCACCGTTCCCAAGAAGGAGACGACCGACGCCGAGGACGGCGAGAGCACTGACGGTACCGATGATGCCAACAGTGCGGATGGAACCGACGCCCAGTCCACGGACGGCACCGATTCCGCCACCGACGGTCAAACGACGACCGATTCTACCGATTATTCTTACGACAGCTACTAGTCCGCTCGTAAGCGAAAGGATTAACCATGGCTAAAGATTCCAGCTTCGACGTCGTGTCCGAGGTCAATATGCAGGAGGTCGACAATGCCTTCCAGCAGACCACGCGCGAGATTTCCCAGCGCTATGACCTGAAGGACTCCGGCGCTACCATCGAGCTTTCGAAGGGCGACAAGCTTTTTACGATCAACGCCCCGGCCGACTTTGTCTCCAAGCAGATTATCGATGTCCTGAGCTCCAAGCTCATCAAGCGCGGCATCGATCTTAAGGCCGTGTCTTGGGATGCGCCTCAGGCTGCATCGGGCGGTACCGTGCGCGTGCTCGGTCACGTCGTCGAGGGTATCGACCAGACGACTGCCAAGAAGATCAATAAGGACATCAAGGATCAGAAGCTCAAGGTCAAGGTGACGATTGAGGCTGACAAACTGCGTGTTTCCTCTGCTTCCAAGGATGCGCTGCAGGCCGTGATCCAGTTCCTGCGCGACCAGGACTACGGTCAGCCGCTGCAGTTCACCAACTACCGCTAATTCATTCGAAAGGACCGCTCTCCAACATGGATACTCCGTTGGGCTCTGTACTCTATATCACTCTCGGGTGCGCCAAGAACGAGGTCGATACCGACCGCATGCGTTCGCTGCTGACCGCCGCGGGCTACGAGGAGGCATTCGATCCGCAGGATGCCGATATCGCCATCGTTAATACGTGCTCGTTCCTTGCCTCTGCAACGTCCGAGAGCATCGAGACCACGCTCGAGCTTGCCAACGAGGTGCAGGACGGCGTTCGTTCTTGCCCGATCGTCATGTGCGGCTGCGTGCCGTCACGCTACGGCGATGACCTGCCCGACGAGCTGCCCGAGGTCGCGGCCTTTGTGAAGGCCGACGAGGAAGACGGCATCGTCTCTGTCATCGATGACGTTTTGGGTGTCGAGCGCGAGATTGCCGCCTATATTCCGCAGGTCAAGCGCACTGTTGAGGGCGCTGTCGCCTACGTCAAGATCTCCGATGGCTGCAACCGCTTCTGCAGCTTCTGCATGATCCCGTATATCCGCGGTCGTTATCACTCGCGCAATGCCGAGAGCATTATCTCCGAGGTACGCGACCTGGTCGCCGGCGGCGTGCGCGAGATCGTTCTGATCGGTCAGGACACGGGCATCTGGGGTACCGACTTTGCCGACGAGGACCTCGCCGAGGGCGCGCCGCGCAATCTGGCGCAGCTGTTGCAGGCCGTTGCTGAGGCGGTGCGTCCTCATAACGTCTGGGTCCGCGTGCTCTACCTGCAGCCCGAGGGCATGACCGACGAGCTTATCGAGACCATTCGCGATACGCCCGAGGTGCTGCCCTATATCGATATCCCCGTGCAGCACTGCGACGCGCGCATCCTCAAGGCCATGCGCCGCTCCGGTTCGCGCCAGGAGCTCGAGGACCTGTTCCGCGACCTGCGCGAGCGCATCCCCGGTATCGTGATCCGCTCCACGGCCATGGTAGGTTTCCCGACCGAGACCGACGACGAGTTCCGCGATCTTATCGACTTTATGGACACCGTCGGCTTTGACTACACGAGCGTCTTTGCCTACTCGCGTGAGGAAGGCAGCCTGGCCGCCAAGATGGAGGGGCAGGTCGATGAGGAGGTCAAGCTCGAGCGCGCCCAGGAGGCTATGGACCTGGCCGAGTCGCTCGGCTTTGCCGCGACTGCCGCGCACGTGGGCGAGCGCGCCCAGGTGATCGTCGACGGTATCGAGGAGACCGAAGACGGTGCCGAGCTCATCGGACATGCCTGGTTCCAGGCGCCCGATTCCGATGGCGCGGTGCATCTGGATGCCAGCGAGGCATCTGTGGGCGATATTCTGACGGTCGAGTTTACCGATAGCTTCTGCTACGAGCTTATCGGTCATGTTGTGGAGTAGGAGAGCGTCGTGGCTAACGAGAGCAATAAGGAACTGACGAGTGTCTGGACGCCCGCCAACATCGTGACGTGCGTGCGTATCGTCTTTATTCCGGTGTTCATGATTGTGTCGGCGCTGTCTCACACAAGCGTTGCCGGTACGGATTGGAGCACCTTCGACGGCCCGCTCGCCGCCGCCGCCTTTATTCTGTACGTCATCCTGTCGTGCACCGATAAGGTCGACGGCTACCTGGCTCGTTCGCGCAACGAGATCACCGACTTCGGTAAGTTCCTGGATCCCATCGCCGATAAGTTGCTCGTGTTCTCGGCCCTGCTGCTGTTCTTGGACTTTGGTGCCGTTACTGTGTGGTCGGTGTTCATCATCCTGTTCCGCGAGCTGCTGGTGAGCGCCCTGCGCATGGTCGCGAGTGCGGCCGGTGTGGTCGTTGCCGCCGATAAGCTCGGCAAGTACAAGACGGCGACCACGATGGTCTCCATCTGCGGCTACCTGTGCGTCTTTGCGATGACCGGCCTCCAGTTGGGGCCTGCGGAGCTGTTGCTCGGTCTCTATGGCGTCTCACGCTTCCTGTACGCCGTGGCCGTTATCCTGACCGTTATCTCGGGCGCTCAGTACTTCTGGAACTGCCGCAAGATCGTCTTTTCGGTCTAGGTCCTGGTGGGCATGACGAAATCATTTGAGCAGATTGCCGCGCACAATGAAGAGCTCGCAGCCGATATCGTCGAGCGTGCAAGCGTTCGTGGTGTGACGGTTTCGACGGCTGAATCTCTAACAGCGGGCATGATCGCCTCGACGATCGCCGATATCCCCGGTGCCTCGGCGGTGCTGCGCGGCGGTGCGGTGACGTACTGCGACGAGATTAAGCATCGCGTGCTCGGCGTTGAGCAAGAGACGCTCGACCGCTATACCGCGGTGTCGTACCAGACGGCGCGGGAGATGGCTGCCGGTTCGCTGGAGCTGTACCAGAGCGATATTGCCGTGAGCGCGACGGGCTATGCCGGCCCCGGTGGAGGCACCGAGGACGATCCGGCTGGAACCTTTTATATTGGCTGGGCGTATCGCTCGGCCAATGGGGGAGCGCCGGTCGTGGACTCCATTCGTTGTCACTATGAGGGCGATCGTTCATGCGTCCGTGCCCATGCGGTCGCTGAGGCACTGGGTCGCATTGTCTACGTGCTCGATTCTATGGAATAGACGTGTTTTAAGGGGCCTCCGGGTCCCTTAATTGTGGAGATAGGGACCTCTGGCGAATTTGCTCTATGTGCAGGTAGTTGGCGTATTCTTCCTTGTCGTGCCTTGCTCGGTTCGCCTGCGGTCAAGTTTTTGGTCAGTGTTTGGTTGGCGTTTGGTTGGGTTTTGGAAAGGTCGGCTGCATATGATTTATCTGAACGGTTGACCACGAACAGCCGTTCGTTTATTATCGATGCAGGTTGTTAAGAGGAGGGCTATTCATGGCCAAGAATTCAGGTCCCGTACGTACCGTTCATGCTCGCACGACGGGTAAAGAGCGCGATGAGATGATCGCCACCACCAAGGCCGAGATCGAGAAGAAATTCGGCCAGGGTTCCATCATGAGGTACGGCGACGGTGGTCCCGAGCTCGAGGTCGAGGCCATTCCCACGGGCGCCCTGGCCCTCGATGCCGCTCTGGGCATCGGCGGCGTGCCGCGCGGCCGTATCGTCGAGATTTACGGTCCCGAGTCCTCCGGTAAGACAACGCTTTCGCTCGAGATTTTGGCAGAGGCCCAGGCTATGGGCGGTGTCGTGGCATTTATTGATGCCGAGCACGCGCTCGACCCCACGTATGCCGCGCGTATCGGCGTGGATATCGATGAGGTCCTCATTTCCCAGCCCGATACGGGCGAGCAGGCGCTCGAGATCGTCGACATGCTCGTGCGCTCTGGCGCCATCGACGCCATCGTCGTCGACTCCGTCGCCGCTTTGACTCCGCGTGCCGAGATCGAGGGCGAGATCGGCGATACTACGGTCGGCCTTCAAGCCCGTCTGATGAGCCAGGCGCTCCGTAAACTCGCCGGTTCGCTCGCCAAATCTAAAACGACCTGCATCTTCATTAACCAGCTGCGCGAGAAGATCGGCGTCATGTTCGGCAACCCCGAGACTACGACGGGCGGCCGCGCCCTCAAGTTCTTCTCGTCGGTGCGTATCGATATTCGCCGCATCGACAGCATTAAGCTCAAGGACGAGGTCATTGGCAATCGCGTGCGTGCCAAGGTCGTTAAGAACAAGGTGGCCGCTCCGTTCCGCTCTGCCGAGTTCGACATCATGTACGGCACGGGCATCTCTAAGGAGGGCTCGATTCTGGACATGGCCGTCGAGTGCGGTATCTGCAAAAAGATGGGCTCTTGGTTTGCTTACGGTGAGGACAAGCTCGGTAACGGTCGCGAGGCCGCAAAGGCCTTCCTGCGCGAACACCCCGATTGTGCCGACGAGATCGAGCATAAGGTTCGTCTCGCCTGCGGCCTTGAATTCGATGACGATGCTCCGTCCGAGGTCGAGCTGACCGATCAGCCCGAAACTGAGGAGTTCGATGAGCTTTACGCCATCGATGGCTCCGCGATGCTCGATGATGACGACGAGTAACGGATGCTCTCATGTCGTATTCGGTGACCGAGGCCACGGTCGTCTTTCCCGATAAGAAGGCGACCTCCTCGTTCTCGAGTGGGTATGCATCAAAAAAGCCTTGTGCACATATCGACTGCGAGCTCGAGGGCGGTTATGAACGATCCATCTGGATTCCTGTTCGTGTTGCGCGCCTGTTTCTTAAAAATCGCCCCGATCTTCCCTGCGATTGGGATGAGTTTCGCGAAGCGGTACAGCTCATTGAGCGTAAATGCGCGCTTACCATGGTGACTGAGATGCTGTCGCGCCGCGACCATGCCACGGGTGAGGTCCGTGACAAGCTCGCTCGTTACGGATTTCGCCAACCCGCAATTGATTTCGCCGTCCAGCGTGCCACTGAGTATCGCTTTTTAGATGAGAACCGCTTTTGTTCGTACTTTATTGAGGAGCGCAAACGACGTGGCTGGGGACAGCGCAAGATTGAGACCGAGCTCAAGCGCCGCCATGTCGTGCTCGATGATATCCCCGGCTATCCCGAGGATTATTTTGCCGTGGAGGACGACTTGGCTCGCGCATCGGCTTTACTCGCGAAGCGTCGTGTTCCCGAGACACGTGGATTCGAAAAGCTCGTCCGGTTTTTGATGGGTAAGGGCTTTTCGTACCACATCGCCGCCGATGCCGTTAAGGCGCGTCTCGATGCCGAACATGAGGAATGTGCAGTTTAGACACATGTGGTTTGCGTACCCGCCGTTCACCGCGTTTTAGTCGCCGTACCGGGTCCATTTATTTGACAGTTGTTACGGTTCAACGTACGATAAACACTGTCATTTGCTTTGTGATATGTGCTCATCTTTGATGAGTTTGTTTATATGTTTATCTGTATCCGACCCGCATAAGCTGCGCCCATATTACTCAAATGTCGCGAGCCGTTCGCAAGGACGGTTCGCTTTGTTGTGTAACGAATCCATAAAAAGGAGTGAGCATGCCTATTATCGCAGCGCTCGTTGGCATCGTTTTGGGTGCCATCGCCGCCATTGCCTACATGCGCACCGCCAAGCAGGGTAGTCTTCACGAGGCCGACGAAAAGATCCAGTCGGCTCACGCACAGGCTGAGTCCCTAATCGGTGATGCAAAGCGTCAGGCCGAGACCCTCAAAAAAGAGGCTCTGCTTGAGGCAAAGGAAGAGATCATCAAGAATAAGCAGGCTGCCGAGGCCGAGGACAAGCAGCGTAAGAGCGAGATTCGTACGCTCGAGAACCGTGTGATGCAGCGCGAGGAGTCCCTCGATCGCCGCAACGATGCCCTCGACAAGCGTGAGCATCAGCTGTCCAGCCAGGCTGGCCAGGTCGAGAAGCGCTCCCGCGAGCTTGAGGAGCTCTGCGCCAAGCAGACCTCGGAGCTCGAGCGCATCGCCGACCTGACCCGTGAGGACGCTCACAAGGAGCTCCTCGACAAGGTTCGCGGCGAGGTTACCCACGAGGCAGCCACGATCATCCGCGAGTCCGAGCAGCAGGTCCGCGCCGAGTGCCACAAGACCGCTCAGGAGATTCTCTCCCTGGCGATTCAGCGTTGTGCCGCCGACCACACCGCCGAGGTCACCGTTACCTCCGTGCACATTCCTTCCGATGACCTCAAGGGTCGCATCATCGGCCGCGAGGGTCGCAACATCCGTACCTTTGAGCAGGTTTCCGGCGTCAACCTGGTGATCGATGATACGCCCGAGACCGTCGTGCTTTCGAGCTTCGATCCGGTCCGTCGCGAGACCGCCCGCGTCGCCCTCGAGAACCTTATTGCTGACGGCCGCATTCATCCTGCCCGTATCGAGGAGATGTATCACAAGGCCGCCGACTTGGTTCAGCAGCGCGTGCGCGAGGCTGGCGAACAGGCTGCCTTCGATACCGGTATCCACGATCTGCATCCCGAGATCGTTAAGACCCTGGGCGCTCTGCGCTACCGCACCTCGTTTGGCCAGAACGTGCTCCAGCATTCCCTCGAGGTTTCCGACCTGTGCGGCGTGATGGCTTCCGAGCTTGGCCTGGACGTTGTGACCGCCAAGCGTGCCGGCCTGCTGCACGATCTTGGTAAGGCTATCGACCATGACGTCGAGGGTCCGCATGCCGTTATCGGCGCCGAGCTCGCCCGTCGCTATGGCGAGAAGCCCGTTATCGTTCACGCTATCGAGGCCCATCACGCCGACGTCGACCCCAACACGGTGCTCGATGTTCTGGTCCAGGCTGCCGATGCCGTTTCTGCCTCTCGCCCCGGTGCCCGTCGCGAATCGGCCGAGAATTACATCAAACGCCTTGAGAAGCTCGAGGAGATCGCCAATTCCCATGACGGCGTCGAGCGTACCTATGCCATGCAGGCTGGTCGCGAGGTCCACGTCATGGTTCAGCCGGACAAGATTTCCGATGCTCAGTCCACGGTCTTGGCTCATGACATCGCCCATCAAATCGAGGAAGAGATGGAGTATCCCGGTCAGGTGCGCGTCGTCGTGATTCGCGAGAGTCGCGCTGTCGATATCGCTAAATAACATGAACGACGCGAACGAGCTCATCTCATTTATCGCGTCGATGTCGGGGGAGGGCAACCTTCGCGTCGAGGAGAACCTTGGCGAGGGGTATGTCCGCCTCCGCGTTTCGGAGGCTGAACGGCGCCAGGCAAAGCACGACATTCAGCATGTCGAGGATATTGTCATTGAAATGCTGCGCAACGCTCGTGATGCCGGCGCCGACAAGGTCTATCTCGCTACGACCAAGGAAGATGGCGTCCGTACGCTCGTCTTTCTGGATAACGGCTCGGGTGTGCCGCAGGATATGCAGGAGCGCATCTTCGATGCCCGCGTTACTTCCAAGCTCGAGAGCATGAAGATGGATCGTTGGGGCGTTCACGGTCGAGGTATGGCATTGTTCTCGATTAAGCAGAACACCGACGAGGCATGTGTTGTCGCGTCGGATGTTGACCTTGGCTCGGTTTTTAAAGTGAGCGTCGCTACCGACCGCCTTGGCGAGCGCGCCGATCAGTCCAGCTGGCCTCAGGCCGTGAAGGACGAGGACGGTCACTATGTCTGCGCCCGCGGCCCTCACAACATCATTCGCGCCGCCTGTGAGTTTGCCCTCGAGGAGCTGCGCGCCTGTGATGTCTATCTGGGGTCTCCGTCCGAGATCGCCGCGACGCTGCATGCACAGGCGTCCAGCCGTCTCGATGCTTCTCGTCTTTTGTTTATCGATGACGAAGCCGAGCTTCCCGTGGTCGATCGCCTGGGTCTTGCTTCGGATGCGGAAGACTTTATCCGTATCTGTTCGGGTTTGGGCCTTGAGATGTCCGAGCGCACGGCACATCGTATCTTGGCGGGCCAGATTAAGCCCGTTCGCGGTGTGACCGCACGCCTGCTACGCGAGCGCGATTCTTCCTCACATGCGTCTGCTCCGGTTGATCTTGCCAAGGATCGTCGCGGGTTGCGTATCGCCAAGGACGACATGGCGCAGTTCTCGCGAGCCGTCGAGCGCGACTTTAATGATCTTGCATCGCGGTACTATCTCAACCTTTGCGGCGACCCCAAGATTCGTGTTTCGCGTGATCGTATTACCGTGACGTTCGATCTTGCCAAAGAGGAATAGCATCTTTACCGAGTCCGTTCGGTACGATACAGTTATTGCAGTTAAAACGTACTTTTAAACGCAGGAGTTTCTTCATGGATTGCCTGAAGGTATCAAGCAAATCATCGCCCGCGTCCGTTGCCGGCGCCATTGCCGGCATGGTCAAAGATGGTGTCCCCGTCAATATCCAGTGTGTCGGCGCGGGTGCCGTCAACCAGGCCATCAAGGCCGTGGCCATTGCACGCGGTTTTTTGATTCCAACCGGGTTTGATATTTCCTGCGCGCCGGTGTTCTCCGACATCCTCATCAACGGGGAGTCGCGCACGGCCATCCGTCTTTCTATTTACGTTCATCAGATTAATCGAGCTGCTATGGATAACGTTGTGATGGACGACGTTAAACCTGTGGCCTAGCGTGTTTGCTCTTTGCCCGCGCTCTTTGATTCCGCCTATTCCACTTCGTTAGGACTTATACACATGGACCAGGGTTCCGTACGCGATATTCTTGCCGGTAAAACCTACTTTATCCGCACCTTTGGCTGCCAGATGAATCAGCACGACTCCGAGCGTGTGAGTGGCCTGCTCGACTCGTATGGCTGTCTCATGGCGCTCGATCCGGAGCATGCTGACATTGTCGTGTTCATGACGTGCTGCGTTCGCGAGGCCGCTGACACCCGTCTGTACGGTCAGTGCAACTCTTGTAAGAGCCTCCCGCCTTCGCCCTCGGGCAAGCGTGTGGTCGCCGTGGGCGGCTGTATCGCGCAGCGCGACGGCGAGGGTCTGCTCACCAATGTCGATAACGTCAATGTTATCTTTGGCACGCATTCCATCGCGCATGTTGCCGAGCTCATTGCCGAGGCGTTCTTGGACGGCAAGCGTCATATTCGTACCAATGAACACGAGGACACGGATGCTATGAGCATGCCGTGGCATCGTGAGACCCAGTATCACGCCTGGGTCCCCATTATGACGGGCTGTAATAACTTCTGCACCTATTGCATCGTGCCGTATGTGCGCGGTCGCGAAAAGAGCCGCCCTTTCGAGGAGATTGTCGACGAGGTCACCGGTCTCGTACGCCAGGGCGTGCGCGAGATCACGCTTTTGGGTCAAAACGTCAACTCCTATGGTCGCGATCTGTTTGGCAAGCCGCGCTTTGCCGACCTGTTGCGTGCCGTGGGCGATACGGGTGTAGAGCGCATCTTCTTTACTTCCTCACACCCCAAAGACCTGCTGCCCGAGACTATCGACGCTATGGCCGAGACGCCTGCCGTCATGCCGCAGCTGCACCTGGCAGTTCAATCGGGCTCGACGCGCATCCTTAAAGAGATGAATCGTCGCTATACGCGCGAAGACTATCTGGGGCTTGTCGATCGCATCCGCAATCGCATGCCCGATATCGCGCTTTCGACCGATATCATCGTTGGCTTCCCCGGCGAGACCGAGGAAGACTTTGAGCAGACGCTCTCGCTTGCCGAGACGGTCCGTTATGCTCAGGCCTATACGTTTATCTATTCCAAGCGCGCCGGTACTCCGGCAGCCGAGATTGATGATCCCACGCCGCATGAGGTGATTCTTGAGCGCTTCAACCGTCTGGTGAAGGTTATCGAGACCACAGCGCACGAGTATAACCAAGGTGAGCTCCATACCGTTGTGCCGGCGCTTATTGAGGGTACGAGCAAAAAGAATGACGCGGTGCTGCTGGGCAAGAGTCCTAAGAATCAGACCGTTCATGCACCGATTCCCGCGGGCTACAGCATCGATCAGTTGATTGGCAAGATTGTCGATGTTGACATCGACGTTGCCAAGACGTGGTATCTGTCCGGATCCGTTGTGGGCGAGCCGCGCTAATGATTTCTCCCGGGGCAGGCCTTTCCGCCGTTGCGATTGTCGGTCCGACCGCGGTTGGCAAAAGTGATGTCGCAGATCGTTTGGCGGCTCGTCTTTCGTCCGAAGTGCTGTCGTGTGACGCGATGCAAATCTATCGAGGTATGGATATCGGCACTGCCAAGATGGCACCCGAGGAGTGCACGGCGCCTCTACGCCTGGTCGATATTGTTGAACCGGGCGTTGCATATTCTGCAGCGCTGTATCAGGCAGACGCTCGTGTGCATGTTGAGCGCTTGCTGGGCGAGGGCCGCCTACCGGTGTTTTGCGGGGGCACAGGCCTGTATCTCAAGGCCGCCCTGGATGAAATGGATTTTCCCTCAGGCGAGCTTGAGGACGATCGCCGCGCGGGGTATCAGGAGCTTGCCGAACGCATTGGCGAGGAAGCGCTGCACGCGCTGCTTGCCGAGCGTGACCCCGAGTCCGCTGCGGTCATCCACCTCCATAATGTTCGTCGCGTGATTCGCGCGCTCGAAATGCACGATGATGGTGTGTCCTACGCGCAGCAAAAGTCGCAGTTTAGTGTTCCGCGCGAGCATTATCACGCTCTGTGGTTTGGATTGATGCGTAATCGCGAGGCGCTTTATGAGCGCATTAACCTTCGCGTCAATCTGATGTTTGAGCAGGGTCTTGTTGATGAGGTTCGCGGTCTTATGGACCAGGGGCTGGGAGATGCCCTGACTTCGATGCAGGCGATTGGCTATAAAGAGATTATCGATGCCTTTAACGGCGTGATTTCTATGGATGAGGCTCGCGAACTCATCAAGACGCGTTCGCGCCGCTATGCCAAGCGTCAGCTTTCGTGGTTTAAACGCGATGACCGTATCGTGTGGTTTGATATGGACGAGCTTACGATCGATGAGGTCGTTGAGGATATCCTTCACCGTATCGAGGCGGTCTAATGGCTCGGTTTCCCCTCGTTCCCACGGCGCCTGAGCCCGAACGTGCCGTTCTTGTCGGAGTTGAGTGGCGCGATAACGCCTGGCCGCTCGATCGCTCGCTTGACGAGCTTGAGCGCCTTGCCCATACGGCTGGCGCCCAGTGTCTGGCGCGTTTGTCACAGCGTCTGGTTAAACCGTATCCAAAATCGTTTATCGGCTCCGGTAAGGTTGAGGAGCTTTGCGGGCTTGTGCATCGAATGGATGCCGATGTTGTTATCTTCGACGACGATTTAACGCCCTCGCAGCAGTCGTATCTTGAGAAAGCCGTGGGCGAACCGGTTAAGATTATCGACCGTACGGCGTTGATTCTCGATATCTTTGGCCTGCACGCTCAGACTCGTGAGGGCCGCCTGCAGGTGCAGCTAGCCCAATTGCAGTATCTGTTGCCTCGCTTGCGCGGTATGTGGAGCCATCTTGCTAAAGAGCAGACACGCGGTGGCATTGGTTCGCGCTTTGGCCAGGGCGAAAGCCAGCTCGAGGTTGACCGACGTTTGATTCGCAACAAGATTGCCGCGCTTCGTCGCGAGCTTAAGCAGGTTGAACAGCGCCGCGATGTCCAGTCAAAGAGTCGTATCGAGTCGCCTGCGTTTCGCGTTGCCTTAGCCGGTTATACCAATGCCGGTAAGTCGACGTTGCTCAATCGCCTGACCGGGTCTACGGTGCTTTCGCAGGACAAATTGTTTGCCACGCTCGATCCGACGACGCGCTCGTATCGCTTGCCCGGTGGTCGTGGCATGACCATTACTGATACCGTTGGTTTTATTCAAAAGCTACCGCATGGTCTCGTTGATGCCTTTAAGTCCACGCTGTCTGAGGTCCTTGGTGCCGACCTGATCCTTAAAGTTGTGGATGCCTCTGACGAGGACTACGAGCGCCAGCTCGAGGCAGTCGATCGCGTTCTTGACGAGATCGGTGCCGGCGAGCGTTTGACGTTTACGGTGTTCAATAAAATCGACCTACTCGATAGCGTCGATCGATTGAGTTTCCATCGTCGCTATCCCGAGGCCGTGTTGTTCTCGGCCCAGACGGGCGAGGGGCTCGACGATCTCGTTGACCGTATTGCTCGTGAGGCAGCCGCCACCGATGTGTTGCTCTCCGCCGATATCCCGTATCGCGAGGGCGCCCTCATTACGCTGGTGCATGAGCAGGGAACCCTCCTGCATGAGGAATATCTCGAGGACGGCGTTCGCATTGTGGTGAAGTTGCCGGCCCGAATCGCGCCGCGTCTTGAGCGCTATCGTACGGAATAAACGAGCTCTAGCACGCCTAGAATGACAGGCTGGTGAAGCAGGTAGAACGGTAAGGCATGCCGACCGAGGACCGCGAGCGCCGGGATGGGATTAGCGTACGCCCATGCTGGCGCTTCGAGGCTTGACGCTTGTGCCGCCTGGGCTGCAAAAAAGCCGGTAAGGTACATAAAGACAAACGGAATGAGCGGATAGTAATCTCCCGAAACAAAACTCGGGCCCGGGAATCCAAGCCATGCCAGGTAGGGGAGTGGGTAGACCGCTTTTGGAATGCCCCAGGTTAGGGCAAATAGAATAAGGCACGCTGCGATGCCCCACGAGCCCGGTAATTTTTGGAGTAACGGACGGGTGAGTGCAACCACCGCGGTGCACGCCGCCATGCAATAAATGATGCCAAAGTTTACCGAATCGTCGACTGATACCAGTGTAGTTGCCATCCATACGATCAAGGCTGCGGCTGCATATTTGAGGGCGCGCTTACCGTTATTACGCGAGAGCGTGCACATCCAACCGGCGAGAAACAAAAATACCCAGCTGATACTAGCGCGCCAGATATCTTGGAAAACCGTTTCGGTAAACCATGGCATATCCCATCCATATAGGTAGGCCAAATCGTAGCAGGCGTGAAAACCTGCCATCGACAGCATCGTAAACCCGCGGACCGTATCAAATATGGTGATGCGTTTTTGCATTACGAGAACCGGCGCATTAATCCGACAACCTTACCCAAAATAACGGGGTTCGTCGCATAGATGGGCTCCATAGTGTCGTTCTCGGGCTGCAAGCGCACGCGCCCCTGCTCCTTGTAGAATGTCTTGACCGTAGCGGAATCATCAATCAAAGCTACGACAATCTCGCCGTTATGTGCTGTGTTCT
>UQKY01000001.1 GCA_900541785.1 uncultured Collinsella sp. | reverse complement strand
CCGACAGCACCTATGCCAAGGCCTTTGCCGATGATGCCTTTACGGCCGATAGCGCTACCTATAAGCAGGCCATGACCGCCTATTACACCGCCTACCAGCAGTATTCCTCGCAGGCCTCAGGCGCTAGCTCCAAGTGGACCGAGTATGCTAACGGCCTCTATGCCAAGGCCAACATCAGCATCTACGGCCTGTTTGCGTAAGGGCTGCCCGAGCCGCCGAGCGCGTAGCCAAAAAATCTGATATGCCCGCTAGAACGGATATCGTTCTAGCGGGCTTTTTGCACTCTGGGGAGGGCGATGAGAGGGGGTGGTTGTATGCAAATTTTGGGACACTTTATTCATATAAAGTGAAAACGATTTCGGCTAAACTGGTAGTAACAATGTGGTACCACTGTTCATCTGGTAGTAACCAATTTTGAGACGAAATCGAATGGAAATTGCTAAGAATTAGTTTGGTAATGAAAGAAACGCACCATGTCTACCTGCGTAAATTACCGTTTACGGGCCAAAAATAACCGTTTGGCAACGATATAGTAATTTGAACGAAATGTGGTGGACGTTTGAATTGAGTGTGTGCTACCGAACATACCAGCAACCCCAAATAGGGACTGGGCTGTCTAAGTTTGCGCATCAATGCCGGCAAGCGGAGAAGCCGGTATGCACAAGGCGCGGACATGGAACTCGTTGGTGAACAACGAAAGAAAGGTTGGAGGAGATGCCATATGATGAAGTACCTCCAGAAGCTCGGCAAAGCGCTGATGCTTCCCGTCGCGGCGCTTCCCGTCGCAGGTATTCTTATGGGCGTGGGCTACCTGCTCGCTCCCGCAGTCATGGGTGCTGCCGGTGACACTACCGGTTTTGCCTATACCGCCGGTTTCCTGCTCATCAAGGCAGGCGGCGCTCTTATCGATAACATGGCCTGGCTGTTCGCAGTCGGCGCCGCTGTCGGCCTTGCCGACGATCACGATGGCACCGCTGGCCTCGCTGGCCTCGTCGCCTTCCTGATGATCCAGCAGCTCCTGAACCCCGCTGTTGTTGGCACCATTCGTGGTATGGACGCCGATGCTCAGACCGCTTGGCTTGCCACGACCGAGGGCATCGCGTTCTCCAAGATCGCTGGTAACTCCTTCATCGGCATCCTGTCCGCCATCATCGGTGGCACTTGCTACAACAAGTTCAAGGACACTCGTCTTCCCGACTGGCTGGCCTTCTTCTCCGGCAGGCGTTGCGTCGCCATCATGACCGCCGTCATCTGCATCGTCGTCTCCGTCGTCCTGCTCTTTGCTTGGCCGCTCATCTTCGGTGCTCTTGTTGCTCTTGGTGAGGGTATCGCCGCCATGGGTGGTATCGGCGCTGGCATCTACGCCTTCCTCAACCGCCTGCTCATCCCGACCGGTCTGCACCACGCTCTGAACAACGTGTTCTGGTTCGACACCATCGGCCTGGGCGACCTGACCCACTTCTGGGCTGGCGAGACCTCTGCTGACGTCAAGTGGAGCCTCGGTATGTACATGTCCGGCTTCTTCCCCTGCATGATGTTCGGTATCCCGGGCGCTGCCCTGGCTATGGTTCAGACCGCTAAGAACAAGAAGGCTGCTATCGGCCTGGTTGTCTCCGCTGCTATCTGCGCCTTCGTCTGCGGCGTCACCGAGCCCTTCGAGTTCGGCTTCATGTTCCTGTGCTTCCCGCTCTACGTCGTGTACGCTGCCCTGTACGGCATCTTCACCATCGTCACCTACTATGTTGGTTTCCGTGCTGGCTTCTGCTTCTCCGCTGGTGCTACCGACCTCCTGTTCTCCTCTAGCCTCCCGGCTGCCGCCAACACCTGGATGATCATCCCGCTGGGCATCGCTGCGTTCGTGGTCTTCTACCTCGTATTCCGCTTCGCCATCACCAAGTTCAACCTCATGACCCCTGGTCGCGAGGATGAGGATGTCGAGGAGACCTCCGCTTCCGCCGCTGCTGGCGACGACAAGTTCGCCGCTCTGGCCGCCGCTGTTCTCGCAGCCGTCGGTGGCAAGGAGAACGTCAAGACCGTTGACTGCTGCGCTACTCGCCTGCGCTTCGAGCTCGGCGATTCCGATCTGGTCGACGAGGCTGCCTGCAAGAAGGCTGGCGCTCTGGGTGTCATGAAGATGGACAAGGGTGCTACCCAGGTCATCATCGGCACGCAGGTCCAGGCTGTTGCCGAGGAGCTCAAGAAGCTTCTCTAAGCCTTAAAGACGTATCTGTCTTGCAAAGGGTCGTCCCGCTCTGCGGGGGCGGCCCTTTTTGCTACCTCGATACCTGATGTAGCGTTGTAATTGGTATTACAGTGCGCAGGCCATCAACCGGCAAACAATATTGAAATATGCTGGTTTAACTGCTGTTATTCCAATAAAACTGCTATAGTACGTGGTGTCTGGTTACAACCAATTTTGAGTCATTTATCCGGCAGGTATCATTGTGGCAATGAGAGCGCGCAAACAACCTCTGTACGATCAGCTCGTCGATCTGTTGACCGATAAAATCGATCACGAACTTCGGCCCGGCGACTATTTGCCGTCCGAGCGTGACCTGTCGGAGCGCTACGGGCTCTCGCGTACGACGGTTCGCCTTGCCCTGCAGGAGCTTGAGCGCCTGGGCTTGGTGGTTCGTCAGCGTGGCCGTGGAACCATGGTGTGCGACCGCTCTCTGCAAACGGCAAACCTCACGCAGACCTATAGCTTTACCGAGCAAATGAAGGCGATCGGCCGTGTGCCCAAGACGACGATTCTTGAGTTTACCGAGGTCGAGGCTGACAAGAATATTGCCGTAGAGATGAACGCGCGCCTGGGCGAGCGTCTGTACAAGATCAAGCGCCTGCGTATTGCCGATGGTGTGCCGCTGATGATTGAGTGTACATATCTGCCGAGTCGCAAGTTCTTTGCGCTTAAGCGTCCCATGATCGAGAACAAATCGCTGTACGACATGATCGAGCAGGACTTTCACGAGAAAGTTCGCGTGGCAGAGGAGGAATTCTACGCGAGTATTGCCCGCCATTCTGACGCTCGTCTGCTCGAGATTGCCGAAGGCGCACCGGTCCTGGATTTGATTCGTACCACATATGACATGAACAACGAGGTTATCGAGTATACGCGTTCGGTTGCGCGCGCCGACCAGTTTAAGTACAAGGTCTACCACAACCGCGCAGTCTAGAGTTATTGGGTATAAACGGCTTGGCGTGTTTTGCGGCGGGTGCAAAATGTGCCAAGCGGTAGAAGGCAACGAACAATCGCTCGAATTAACAATGCAGTGGTTTTTGATCCGCCCTAAAACGCACTGCGGGTACGGGAGCATAGATGAGCACGTATGCTATCAAGGCCGACAAGTTCTTTTTGCCGGCGGGGCCGCAGCTGGGCGGCTACCTCATGGTCGAAGATGGCGTCTTTGGCGCTTGGCAGGCCGATGAGCCCGCTTGCGAGATCAAAGATTATTCGGGTACATGGATTGCGCCGGGCATGGTGGACACCCACATTCATGGCTTCTATAACCATGCCACGACCGATAACGATGCCGAGGGTATCAACATCAGCGCGACCGAGCTCGCTCGTCGTGGTACCACCAGCTGGCTGCCTACGACCTTTACCGACGGCGTGGAGCAGATCAAAGAGGCCTGCGCTGCCATAGCACAGGCGGACGAAGAGCGCGGACCTGAGTTCTGCGGTGCTCGTATTCAGGGTATCTACCTGGAGGGTCCGTTCTTTACCATGAAGCATGTGGGCGCCCAGAACCCTGCTTATCTGATCGACCCGTCCGAGGCAGTTTTTGACGAGTGGCAGGAGGCCGCCGGCGGTCGTATCGTCAAGAGCGCCATGGCGGCCGAGCGCGATGGTGCTGCCGCCTACGCCGCGGCTCTGAGCGCAAAGGGCGTCGTGACTTGCATCGGCCACTCCGATGCCACCTATGATGAGTGTGTTTCTGCTATCAATGCTGGCGCCAGCTGCTTTACGCATACCTATAACGGCCAGCGCGGCCTCCATCACCGTGAGCCCGGTGTTGTCGGGGCCGCTATGGCCACGCCCAACACCTATGCCGAGATCATTTGCGACGGCAAACACGTGAACCCTGCTGCCATCAAGGTGCTGCTGCAAGCCAAGGGCTGGCAGCACACGGTGCTGATCACCGATTGCCTGGGTTGCGGAGGCATGCCCGAGGGCAAGTACACCAGCGGCGGCATGGACGTCATTATGAAGGACAACCTTTGCTGGCTCGCCGATGGCTCTGCTATCGCCGGCTCAGTGCTCACGCTCGCGCAGGGCGTAAAGAACATCGTCGACTGGGGTCTTGCGAGCGCCGATATCGCAATTCGCATGGCGACCGAGGTACCCGCGCGCTCTGCTCACGTTGAGGATAAATGTGGCAGCATTATGCCCGGTCGCGACGCCGACTTTGTCGTGTTCAATCCCGACCTTACCCTGGTCGAGACGTATGTGGGTGGCAACAGCGTCGGTAACGCGTTTACCGAGTAGCCGCCAAAGAAACGATCCGAGAGGGGATTTAGATGATTTACGGTGCATTGGGCGATATCGAGGAGTACCGCGGAATGCTCAAGGGCCTCGACGTGCTGATCGATTGGCTCGAGGAGAACGATCCGGCGGAGCTCGAGGTCGGCAGCCATCCGATTCTGGGCGACAAGGTCTTTGCGAACGTCATGGCCCCCACGACGCGTCCGGAGGCCGAGGCTCACTATGAGACGCATCAGCGCTATCACGACCTGCAGATCGACGTCGAGGGCCGCGAGGCCTTTAAGGTCGCTACGGGCAGCCTGACGCTGGTCCAGGAGTTTGACGAGAAGGACGACTACGATCTGGTCGATTCCGACGCCTCGATCGCCGGCGATCTTGCTGACGACAAGTTCGCGCTGTTCGTTGCCGGCGAGCCTCACATGCCCACGCTCGAGTTCCCGGGCGATGGGGCGCAGCCGGTCAAGAAGATCTGCTTTAAGCTGCTTGCAGATGCTTACTGGGAGGAGTAGCGAACTGCTCGGCTGAGCTGTTCGCGTGTTGGCGTGATTCCCCTAGGGAAATCACGCTAGGACCCCGCCAAACGTGCTTTCCCTAGGGGAATCACGTTTGGCGGGGTTTTCTGTTTTCGAATAGGGGAGCTGTCGACGTGGCGATGCTTGGATTGGCACGCACGTACTCAAAATCGGCAACAACAAAGTAGATAAGCATTTGAAGAAATGCGATTGAAGCATAATGTAACTAGTATGAAATAGTGGATAGCTGGTACATACCACCTTTCAAATATAGAATCGTTAGAAATCTATAGTTAAAAAGTAATTTACCAGCTGGTTTATATTTTGTTCATTAAAGCCGTTCATCGTCATTTGGCTACCGTTTACGGACCACTTCAGATTCTGACTACATAATTGCGTCAATGCGTCCATAATAGCCAAGGCGTTTAGCTGAGGGCCGAGGAACCGGCATCCGCGTCGTAGAGCACGAAGATCGGGAGTAGCATGCATTCGTTTAAAATCACCAATCAATTCCTACTCGATGATGAGCCGTTCACCATCTTGTCGGGGGCGATTCACTATATGCGTGTTCATCCGAGCGACTGGCATCACTCGCTCTATAACCTTAAGGCTCTTGGGTTTAATACGGTCGAAACGTATGTACCGTGGAATCTTCATGAGCCAAAGCCTGGCGTCTTTGATTTTTCTGGTTCAATTGATTTGGCGGCATTTCTTGATGAGGCGGCGTCGCTCGGTCTGTATGCAATTGTTCGGCCTTCTCCGTTTATTTGCGCGGAATGGGAATTTGGCGGCATGCCAGCATGGCTGCTGCGCCAACATGATATGAGACCGCGTAGCAGCGACCCCAAGTTTCTTGCTCACGTTGCGCATTACTACGACCATCTCATGCCGATACTCGTCCCGCGTCAGATTGACAAGGGCGGAAACATCATCATGATGCAGGTTGAAAACGAGTATGGATCATATTGCGAGGATAAGGACTATCTTCGTGCGATTCGTCGCCTTATGGTCGAGCGTGGGGTTTCCGTACCCCTTTGTACTTCCGATGGTCCGTGGCGTGGGTGTCTTCGTGCCGGTACGCTCATTGACGATGATGTGTTGTGCACCGGCAACTTTGGTTCTCATGCAAAGGAGAACTTTGAGGCTCTTTCTGCTTTTCACAAGGAACATGGAAAACAATGGCCTCTTATGTGCATGGAATTGTGGGACGGCTGGTTCAATCGCTATGGGGAGAACGTCATCAGACGCGATCCCGAAGATCTTGCCTCTTGCGTTCGCGAGGTGCTCGAGCTTGGAGGATCTTTAAACCTCTACATGTTTCATGGAGGCACCAACTTTGGATTTATGAACGGATGTTCTGCACGCCATACGCATGACCTGCACCAGGTGACATCATATGACTACGATGCTCCATTGGACGAACAGGGCAACCCGACCGAGAAATACTTCGCAATTCAAAGGACAGTTCACGAGCTGTATCCCGATATCGCGCAAAGCAAGCCGTTAACAAAAAAGACGTTTTCCATGCCCGATATTTCGGTGAGTGAGCGCGTAAGTCTCTTTAATGTGCTCGATATTCTTTCGGAGCCGATTGAAGCTCAATATCCTATGCCCATGGAAGAGATGGGTCAGTCGTATGGATATACGTTATATACCACGACTGTCGAGCGTGACCGTGCAGATGAAGAGCGTATTCGGGTTATTGACGCCCGCGACCGTGCACAGGTGTTTGTGAACGGTGACAAAGTGGCGACGCAGTATCAGGAGCACATTGGGGAAGATATTCACTGCGTTCTTCCCTGTGAACAAAACCGCCTGGATGTTCTGACCGAGGATATGGGTCGCGTCAATTATGGTCACAAATTGCTCGCTGATACGCAGCATAAGGGCATTAGGACAGGAGTTTGCGTTGATCTTCACTTTGTTACCGGTTGGGAGATGCGTTGTCTGCCACTCGATAACATCGATAATCTTGATTATTCCGCCGGCTGGGTAGAGGGGCAACCTTCCTTTTACCGCGCAAAGTTTGATATATCTGAGCCGGCTGATACCTTTATCGACACTACGGGTTTTGGAAAGGGTGTGGCATTCGTAAACGGAACGAATGTCGGACGTTTTTGGGATAAGGGTCCCATCATGACGCTCTATGTTCCGCACGGTTTATTACACCCTGGTACCAATGAGCTCGTTATGTTCGAAACAGAGGGCGTGTATGATGCGAAAATCTCCCTTCGCTCTGAGCCCGTTATCCGTACACTTGAACAAGAAGGAGTTGAGTAGAAATGATTGTAGGCGCACGAATCGACTTTCGCTTGATTCACGGACAGGTGGCAAACCTCTGGTCTAACGCCCGTCAGGTAAGCCGCTTCATGGTAGTTGACGACGAGGTATCGCAAGATGCTACCCAAAAGCAGGTTCTTCGCATGGCTTGCCCGGCAACTGTGAAGTTGTCCGTGCTTCCTGTCGACAAGGCCGCTGCCAACATCACTGCTGGCAAATATGATGCGCAACGTCTCTTTATTGTTGCGAAAAAGCCTGAGGTCTACGTTCGACTTTTGGAACAAGGTGTTAAGCTTGAGCAGCTCATCGTCGGTAATATGACGACAATGGAGCCGGTCAAGAAGCTGAATCGCAACATTAGTTGCGACCAGGGGGACCTTGACGCATTTGCCAAACTCAAGGCCGATAATCTTCCTATTGTCATTCAGCTGACGCCGCAGGATAACCCAGAGGCTCTCACGCTCTAGTCGAATTAACGCTAGGCCGTGAAGGGGGATGCACGGTTTATATAAGCGTATTGGTATTGTAGAAACTGTTACACCTTAAATAAGGAGTTTACCATGATTGCTTGGTGGCAGATTCTTCTGTTAACCCTGTATGCGGGTTATCAGATTATGGATGAGCTGAACTGGTACACCTGTGCCGGCTCAGCCGTCTTCTCCGGCATGATTACCGGTTTGATTATGGGTGACCTGCAGACTGGCCTGTTTATCGGCGGCAGCATGCAGCTCACCGTCCTGGGCGTTGGTACCTTTGGCGGCGCCTCTCGTATCGATGCCAACTCCGGCACTCTGGTCGCCACTGCCTTTGCCGTGGGTGCGGGCATGAATCCCGAGACGGCTCTTGCCGCCATCGGCGTACCTGTCGCTGCCATTCTCGTTTACACCGATATCGCCGGCCGTTTCGCCAACACGTTCTTCGGTCACATGTGCGATGCCGATATCGAGAAGATGAACTGGGGCGCCTACAACGTACACTACTTGCTCGGTGCCGTTTCCTGGATGTTGTCCCGCATGATTCCGGTCTTCCTGGCTCTCGCATTTGGCCAGGGCTTGGTCGAGGGCATCACCACCGCCCTTAACGGCGACTGGAAGTGGCTGGGTGACGGTCTGTCTGTTGCTGGCGGTGCCTTGCCCGCCGTTGGCTTCGCCATCCTGCTCCGTTACCTGCCGGTCAAAAAGCACGTCGCCTACCTGCTGCTCGGCTTTGTAGTCGCCGCCCTGTTTGGTACGGCCTTCACGAGCATCATGAACCTCAACGCCAACATCGTCGCTGTGAACGGTGCGCTTGGTAAGGGCGCCGTGGATATGGTCGGTATGTTCAATAACATGTCGATGCTGGCGATCGCTATTATTGGCTTTGCTCTGTCTTTGCTGTACTACAAGAACAACCAGCGTCCCGTCGCTGCTGCTGGCGCTGCGGAGGGAGACGACGACGATGAGCTCTAATGAGAAACTCGCCAATGGCACCACTGGCTACAAGATTACCAAGGACGACCTTGCGCAGATCAACCGTCGTAACCTGCTTGGTTTCCAGGATGGTTGGAACTACGAGCGCATGCAACACTCTGGTTATCTCTGGATTATCCTGCCCACGCTGCGCAAGCTGTACGGTGACGGCACGCCGGAGCTAAAGGAAGCCTGCCGCGCCCAGTGCGCACCGTTCTTCAACACCTCAAACTTCCTCAACACGATCATCACCGGTATCGATTTGGCGATCGAGGAAGAGGAGGGCATTGAGGGCCTCGAGGCTGTTGCCGGTCTCAAGACTGGTCTCATGGGACCGCTGGCTTCCATCGGCGATTCCATCTTCGGTTCGCTGCTCCCGACCATTTTCGGCGCTCTGGCTGCCAATATGGCCATGAACGGCAACCCCTTGGGTATCTTCATCTGGGTCGCCGTTAACATCCTTGTTGACTGGTTCCGCTGCAAGCAGACTCACATGGCCTATGAGCAGGGTATGAAGCTCGTCACCACCATGAGCGACCGCCTGAACGCGTTGACCGACGCGGCCTCCGTAATGGGTGTCTTTATGGTCGGTGCCCTGGTCGCAACCAATGTCGGTATCGTTATTGCGGCGAAGCCTGTTATCGGCGGCGTTACCGTTGACTTGCAGAACATCTGCAATATGATTTGCCCCAAGCTGGTTCCTGCCGCACTCGTCGGCTTCGTATACTGGCTCCTTGGTAAGAAGGGCATGACCTCGACGAAGGCCATCTTTATCGTCTTGGTTCTGTCCATTGCCTTGGGTGCATTTGGTATCATTTGCAAGGGCTAAATACCCCATATTGTCACGGCATTTGAGCCTCAATTGAGACGTGGCGCACACCTCCAAGGCGACTTTATCGCCATATCCCCTGGAGTGTGCGCCTCTTTTGTTTTGTCGGACACCGCTGTTCATAGGCGGTTATGCAGTCATCGTGTTCGATTAATTCCTTAAGGCTGCCTTGAAGGGAATATAGTGCAATGCCATTTTGGATCGTCCTGTTCATTTGTGTTGTCGTGGCTTATTTCGCTGTGACCGAAGGAGCGAAAAAATACTTCGATATGAAATTGCAGGTATTGTTTAACTTGGGCTTATACCAAGATTGCATAGACCTGCTCGATCGCAAACTTGCGCGCATAGTAATGTCTACGTATAAGCAGTATTACCTGCGTTTCACGATCTATGAAGCTGCTGATATGGACGCATATGCAGATCGAATGCTTGACCACTTGCTGGAGATGCCGTGCAGCGACAAACAACGTCGACAGCTTGCGGTTCGCGCCTTTAATTTCTATATCAAGACGGGTGACCGCAAGCGGGCGGCGTCCATGTTGGAAGAGATGCGCCCCATCGTGTCGAAGGGCATTTTGGCGGACAGTCAATTAACCTACGACATAGTCTTTTGCCGTCGGCATGATAAGATCGATGAGATGGAAGCTATGCTGGATACGAACGACCTTGGGTTACGCGGAAAGCTCTATCTGCTGCTTTCATATCAATATGAGAGCAGCGGGAACAAGGGCGAAGCACGTAGATATCGCAACCTGGAAAAGCAGCTTAGAGACGCTCACAGACCTCCCACGATAAAACAAAATACTCACTAAACTTTAATGATGCAGTGGTCGTAAGAGCCCTTTTGAGGGGTTCTATGGCTAGAGAAAGCGAACGGTAGAAAGGTAGATAGAATGATTGGATTTGTACTAACTGGTCACGGTCAGTTTGCACCTGGTTTGAAAAGCGCTGTGGATATGGTCGCCGGCGAACAGCCTAATTTTGAGGTAGTTCCTTTTGCGGGCTCGGAGGCGGTTACTTTTGGTGATGATTTGCGAACCTGCATTGCCAAGATGCGTCAAGCTTGTGATGGCGTATTGGTGTTTGTTGATTTGCTTGGCGGTACTCCGTTCAATCAAGCTATCCCAATGACGACTGAGCTCGATAACGTGACCGTTGTCACCGGTACAAATCTACCTATGTTGGTGGAGCTCGTTATGACGCGTGCGTTTGGAGACCCAACGCTTGATGAACTTGCCGAACGCGCACGGGTCGTTGGTCGTGAGGGAGTCGATCTCAAGAAACTCGAGAGTGCTGACATTGATGAAGACGATGAGATGTAGTGTCGCTATTAGCCCATTTATTGGACATGTTGGTGCGTTACCTGAAGGCTGAAGTATTGGTCAATTGCTCATTACGTGGAGAATATCATGACGTGCACGAGGCACAGACAACCGCTCTATGACCAGCTCGTAGATATTCTGATCGAAAAAATTGATCATGAATATCAGCCAGGTGATTTGATTCCGTCCGAACGTGAGCTTGCCGAACGTTTCGGGCTTTCGCGGTCGACTGTCCGGCTTGCAATTCAGGAACTTGAGTATCTTGGTCGGATTGTGCGAAAACAAGGTCGCGGTACGTTTGTTGCCGATCGACTAGCTCAAGCAACAAATCTTACCCAATCGTACAGTTTTACTGAACAGATGAAAGCGATGGGCCGGCTGCCAGAAACAACCATCTTAGAGTTCTGTGAAATGGAAGCAGATAAAACGCTCTCGATGCAAATGGGGATTCATTTGGGTGAAAAGGTATTAAAACTCAAACGTTTACGAATGGCAGATGGTATACCTATGATGGTTGAGCGTAGCTATCTTCCAGCAAGGCTCTTTATTTCACTCAAGCGTCCTCTACTCGAACAAAAGCCCCTTTACGATGTTATTGAGCAGGATTATCAGCAGAAAATTCGAGTAGCGGATGAGGAGTTCTCTGCGGGTATAGCACGTCCATGTGACGCTCGGCTTCTAGGTATTGGTGAGGGTGCGCCAGTTCTGGACATAGTCCGAACTACTCACAACACCCAAAATGATGTTGTCGAGTTCACGCTTTCGGTGGCTCGTGCGGACAAGTTTAAGTACAGGATTTCTCATTATCGAGATACTCTGTGATCGGATACGAGTGCTAACGAAAGAAAAACAGCCTATGACTACTACCCGATTTAACTTTTCAGATTAAGTCTTTGTATATCAGACAATTTAGTAAAGAAAGAGGTATTAGAAATGTTCGAGAAGAGTGTCGAGGAGCTTACCGAGCTCGGCGCCCAGATCACCACGGCCGAGATTGCTCAGCAGCCCGAGCTTTGGCGTGATACGCTCAACATCTATCGCGAGAACAAGGAGGCCATCGAGGCCTTCCTGGCCGAGGCTCGCGCTATGGGCGAGGGTCGTCTGTCCGTTGTCTTCACCGGTGCCGGTACGTCCGACTACGTTGGCGATACCTGCGCCCCGTACCTGCGTCACGCTGGCAACACTGATCTCTACGACTTTAAGCCCATCGCCACGACCGACATCGTGAGCGCTCCGCGCGACTTCCTGCGCGCCGAGGATCCCACGCTCGTGGTTTCCTTTGCCCGCTCTGGCAACAGCCCCGAGAGCCTTGCCGCCGTTGCCGTTGCCAAGGAGCTCGTCCACAACGTCAAGTTCCTCAACATCACCTGCGCTCCCGAGGGCAAGCTCGCTGTCGAGTCTGCCGATGATCCCAACGCGCTGACGCTGCTCATTCCGCGCGCCAACGACAAGGGCTTCGCCATGACCGGTTCTTATTCCTGCATGACCCTGCTCTCCACCCTTATTTTCGACACTGCCTCTGACGAGCAGAAGGCCGAGTGGGTCGAGACCATCGCCAAGATGGGCGAGGAGGTCATCTCCCGTGAGCCCGAGATCGCCGATTACCTGGCTGGCGACTTCAACCGCGTGACCTACTTGGGTTCTGGCTCCTTCGGTGGCCTTGCCCAGGAGAGCCAGCTCAAGATCCTCGAGCTGGCTCACGGTCTGGTCGCTACTTCCTACGACACCTCCATGGGCTATCGTCATGGACCTAAGTCCTTCGTCGACGATAAGACGCTCGTCTTCGTGTTCGTCAACAACGACGCCTACACCCGTCAGTACGACATCGACATCCTCAACGAGATCGGTGGCGACGAGATCGCTCAGCACACCATCGCCGTTCAGCAGGAAGGTGCCACCGTCTATGAGGGTGAGTCCTTCACCTTTAAGGGCTACGAAGCGCTTCCCGAGGGCTACCTCGCTCTGCCGTTCGTGATGTTTGCCCAGGCCATCAGCCTGCTCAACTCCGTGCGCGTGGGCAACACGCCCGATACGCCGAGCCCCACCGGCACGGTCAACCGCGTGGTCAAGGGCGTGACGATTCACCCCTTCACCGCTTAATCGCGTCCCTCTGTAAGGGCGCCCGTCCGCTCATAACGGCGGGCGGGCGCTTTTTGTTTTATGTGAGCTGGGTATAAGCATCGCCACAGTCACTGCTTTAGAAGCAAGGAGTGCATATGAGCACGTACGCAATTAAGGCTGACAAGTTCTTCTTGCCGGCAGGCCCGCAACTGGGCGGCTATCTTATGGTCGAGGATGGCGTCTTTGGCGCCTGGCAGGCCGACGAGCCCTCTTGCGAGATTAAGGACTACACGGGGTCGTGGATCGCACCGGGTATGGTCGATACTCACATCCATGGCTTCTACAACCACTCAACTACCGATAATGATCCCGAGGGCATCGATATCAGCTCGACCGAGCTCGCCCGTCGCGGTACCACCAGCTGGCTGCCCACGACGTTCACCGATGGCGTCGAGCAGATCAAGGACGCCTGCGCCGCCATCGCTCAGGCGGACGAGGGTCGCGGCCCCGACTTCTGCGGTGCTCGCATTCAGGGCATCTACCTGGAGGGCCCCTTCTTTACCATGAAGCACGTGGGCGCGCAGAACCCCGCTTATCTTATCGATCCTTCCGAGGAGGTTTTCGATCAGTGGCAGGAGGCTGCGGGTGGTCGCATCGTTAAAAGCGCCATGGCGGCCGAGCGCGACGGTGCCGCTGCCTATGCGGCTGCTCTGAACGCCAAGGGTGTGGTGACCAGCATCGGTCACTCCGACGCCACCTACGATGAGTGCATCGCCGCCATCAACGCCGGTGCCAGCTGCTTTACGCATACCTATAACGGCCAGCGCGGGCTGCATCACCGTGAGCCCGGTGTCGTGGGTGCCGCTATGTCCACGCCCGAGACCTACGCCGAGATCATCTGTGACGGCAAGCACGTAAACCCTGCCGCCATCAAGGCGCTGCTGCAGGCCAAGGGCTGGCAGCACACGGTGCTCATCACCGACTGCTTGGGTTGCGGCGGCATGCCCGAGGGCAGCTACACTAGTGGTGGCATGGACGTCATCATGAAGGACAACCTGTGCTGGCTCGCCGACGGCAAGAGCATTGCCGGCTCGGTGCTCACGCTTGCCCAGGGCGTCAAGAACATCGTCGACTGGGGCATCGCCAGAGCCGATATCGCCATTCGCATGGCAACCGAGGTGCCGGCACGCTCCGCGCACATCGAGGGTAAGTGCGGCAGCATCATGCCGGGTCGCGACGCCGACTTTGTCGTGTTCGACCATGAGCTCACCCTCGTCGAGACGTATGTTGGCGGGCAGAGCGTCGGCAACGCCTTTACCGAGTAACGATAGAAAAAACGGCGGGCCCGAATCTGCTCGGACCCGCCGTATGGGTTAAACGCTCAAAAGTACCTTCACAGTTACAGCTTGTTAGCGATCTTCTTTGCCGTGCGCTTGACGCCGGCCACCAGGCCTCCTGCAGGATGCTCCTTCTCGTAGGCTAGACGCTTCTCGCGCTTGGCATACTCTTCGACGATGATGTCGCCGTACTCGTCTTCAATCTTGTCGAAGAAGTCGACGGCGCCCTTAATTTCCTCAGCGGTCGGGTGCCCCTTTTGGACACCGCCGGTGAGTTTAAACGGCCCCCACGTATCAAAGCCGGGGCAGCCGTAGACGCCCATAAAGATGGCCTGCCTCATGCGGCAGATACCATCGATATCCTTGCTGTACCACTTGTTTTTGCCACCGTAGGTCATAAGGCCAAACACCTTGTCCTGCGGCTGCAGCACGTTAGTGAGCACACGTGCCATATCCTTGTCGATCTCGGAGTAATAAATGCCCGTGGCGACGCCGATCAGATGGTATTCGTGCAGGTCGGGGTACTCGTTTTTACCGAGTGACTTCACGTCGAGGGTATCGATTTCGGGGTGTGCCTCAACGATGGCGTCCACGAGCTTTTTCGTATTGCCGTGGTGGCGTGAGGCATAGAGGATGATGGTTCGAATAAGAAGGCCTTTCAGCTGTAATTGCTTCAATGTCTGTATGGTACCCCGTTGCATGGCTGGGATACCGGACGCATCGATGAACGTGCGGGTTTGTCCTTTGGTCAGGGCCGAGACAGGTACTTGCGAGCAAAAGCAGTTGTTCGAAAGGATGGGCAATGGAATACGCTCTCTCCAACGATTCGATTTCTATTAAGGTGTCCACGGCCGGCGGCTCGTTTACCTCGATTGAGGCCGACGGTCGCGAGTATTTGTGGCAGGGCGATCCCGCCGTGTGGTCCGGCCAGGCGCCGATTTGCTTCCCGATTTGCGGAGGCTTGCGTGACAACAACGCCATGACGTTTGCCGGGCATCATGTAAAGCTCGCTCGCCACGGGTTTGCGCGCAAACAGGAGTGGAAGCTGCTGAGCCAGAGCGAGAACGAGCTGGCGATGTGCCTGGATTCGGAGGATAACGCGGCGCTGCTGAGCGATTATCCCTACCCGTTTAAGCTTGTCGCCCGCTATGCGCTTGAGGACGCTGCCGTGCGCGTTTCCTATGAGGTGACCAACGAGGGCACCGAGGACATGCCGTTCTTTATCGGCGGTCATCCCGGCTTTAGGTGTCCGCTCGATGAGGGCGAGGCCTATACGGACTACGAACTGCGCTTTGAGAAAGACGAGGCTGCGGAGCTTTGCACTGCTGTCCCTTCGACTGGCTTGATTGACGTGGCAAACCGCTCCAAGAACCCCATGGTGGGAAAGACGCTGCCCCTGTCGCACGAGCTCTTCGATTTTGCGGAGACCATCTTTGACGTGCTCGAGAGCCGTCAGGTCACGCTTTCCAAAAAGGGCGAGGACAAGGGCGTCCGCCTGAGCTTTGAGGGCTTCCCATATCTCATTGTGTGGAGCAAGCCCGAGGGCGATTTTGTGGCAGTTGAACCCTGGGGTGGCCTCTCGACCTGTTCCGATGAGGACGACGTACTTGAGCATAAGCGCGGCTGCCTTGTCGCCAAGCCCAAGGAGACCGTCGTTCGCTCGTTCACGATTGAGATTCTGTAGTCGCATGTAGCCAATTCGTTTTGCAAGGCATAAGGAGCCTGCGAGATAAGGAGCTAAAAATGATCCTCACCGTTACGATGAACCCGTCTGTCGATACGCGCTATCAGCTCGATGAGCTCATTATCGACGACGTCAACCGTGTGACGCCCGAAAAGACCGCCGGCGGCAAGGGCCTCAACGTGGCCCGCGTGCTGGGTCAGCTGGGCGACGATGTTGTGGCAACCGGTTTGCTCGGCGGCCACATGGGCGCCTACATGGCTGAGCTCATGGACGCCAACGGTATTAACAACGACTTTGTGCCCATCAAGGGCGAGACTCGCATTTGCCTCAACATCCTCCACGCCGGCAACCAGACCGAGCTGCTCGAGAGCGGCCCGACAATTGCCCCCGAGGAGCTCGATGCCTTTACCGCCAAGTTTACCGAGCTTGCGGGCAAGGCCGACGTCGTCACCATCTCGGGTTCGCTGCCCCGCGGTGTCGAGGCAGACTACTATGCCAAGATCACGGGCATTGCCGAGAACGCCGGCGCCAAGGTATTGCTCGATACCTCGGGTGCTTCGCTCGAGGCCGCCCTTAAGTCCGAAATTAAGCCCGAGCTGGTCAAGCCTAACCTGACCGAGATCAACGGCCTTCTGGGCACGAGCTTTACCACCGACGATGTGGACGAGCTCCGCGCCGCGCTCGCCTCTGATGCCCGCTTCTCCGATATTCCCTGGGTCGTCGTGTCCATGGGCGCTGCCGGCTCCGTTGGCTTCCACAATGGCCGTGCGTTCCGCGCAAAGACGCCCGATATCCCTGCCGTTAACGCCACGGGCTCTGGTGACTCCACTATCGCTGGCTTTGCGCATGCCATTGCTGCTGGTGCAGACGACGAGACGGTGCTGCGTACCGCCAACACTTGCGGCAAGCTCAACGCCATGGATCCTATGACTGGCCACTTGGTTATGGATCGTTGGGACGAGGTCTACAACGGCGTTGTCGTGACCGAGCTGTAAGAGCTTGGGCGACAGCCCCGGCATCGGTTGTTTGCTTATGGTTAGAGCCGACGACAAGTGCGGTAGCATTATGTCGGGGCGCGACGCCGACGTTGTCGTGTTCAATCCCGACCTTACCCTAGTCGAGACGTAGGTGGGCGGCAACAGCTTTGGTAATGCGTTCGCCGAGTAAGCTGCTTGCCGACGCTTACTGGGAGGAGTAATGAGCTGCTCGGTTGAGCTGTTCGTCTGATGGCGTGATTCCCCTAGGGGAATCACGCTACGACCCCGCCAAGCGTGTTTCCCTAAGGGAAATCACGTTTGGCGGAGTTTTCTGTTTTTGAGTAGGAAGCGGTCGACGTGGCGATGCATGGATTGGCATGCACGCACTCAAAATCGACAACAAAAAAGCCGCCCGAAGGCGGCTATCTTGTGCAATGGAGCCAGCGACCGGGCTCGAACCGGTGACCCCCGCTTTACGAGAGCGGTGCTCTACCAACTGAGCTACGCTGGCGGCCATGTGATGACGCAACTGAGGCGTCAACGGCTGTCTATGATACGGGACATCACAAATCCGCGCAAGGGTTCTGGCGGCTTTTCTCACTTTAAATGCACTAATATTGGAGACGTGATGTCTTGCTCTTACGGGTCTCAAACAGAATGGGGTGGCGATGGCTCAACCCAAGATTCTTCTCACACGCATCGATGACCGGTTTATTTACGGGCAAGACGTTGAGCTGTGGAACGAAGTCGTGGGTTCCAACCTTGTTTTAATCGTCAACGATGAGATTGCGGCTGATTCGCGCAAGTGGGCCCCTATGAGGGTGGCGACACCCGAGGGTGTCTGGACGCGGTTTTTCTCGGTGCAAAGGACTGTCGACATCATTCATACCGCAACGCCGCGCCAAAGGATTCTCATCATGGTTGCCTCACCCGCCGATGCGCTCGCACTGGTTAAGGGTGGTGTGCCGATCACCAAGATCAGCATTGGCCATATGCAGGCGGGGGAGGGCAAGCACCCCATAACGCCCGCAGTCGCCGTAGACGATACGGACATCGCTGCCTTCAAAGAGCTACAAGAACTCGGCATAGAGCTAGAAATCCGTTACCTCCCCAGCTCCAATCCCGACCCCATCCAACTAGTCATTGGGGACGTTCTTAAATGACTAGTCAAACGGGACACCCTTGGCACTTGGGGACGTTCCTTATGTGCCGGCCTTTTAGGAACGTCCCCAAGTGTCGGCAGATTGGGACAGTCCTTCTCGCCAAACGTTAAAGACTGTCCCCAATGACTAGTCATTTAAGAACGTCCCCAATGACTAGGTAGCAAAGCGCCCGTCGGCGGTGGTGCCGGCGGGCGCTGCTGTGCGATATGTCGCGCTGTGGGCTTAGTGCCTCATAAAGTGGTATTCGATCACATTGCTGTAGGGGTGACCCGGGCCCACAATGCCCTGCGGGAACAGCGGCTGGTGCGGCGTGTCGGGGTACATCTCTGCCTCGAGGGCAAAGCCGGCGCCCCAGCCATAGTTAGCATCGTCCTTGGCGTGCTCGTCGCCCAGCCAGTTGCCGGTGTAGAGCTGCACGCCCGGGGCGGTGGTGTAGTAGTCCAGCTCACGACCGGTCCACATCTCCTCAACATGCATCGCGCGGCGCAGATTGCGGCCGTACTGATAGCCATCGATGCACAGACAGTGATCGTAGCCACGGGCCTGCTTAATCTGCGGGTCGTCGGCTTCCATGCCGGGCGCGACGGGGCGCAGCTCGCGGAAATCAAACGGCGTGCCCTCGACCGGAGCGATTTCACCGGTGGGGATATTCTGCTCGTTGATGGGCAGGTAGTGGGTGGCGTTGGCAACAAAGAAGTGTTCGCAGTCCATGCCGGCGTTATGGCCGGCAAGGTTAAAGTACGTGTGGTTGGTCATGGAAAGGTAGGTGGCGCGGTCGCTCTCGCAGCCATACTCGACACGAAAGACGCCGGTGCGCGTCACGGTAAACACGGCCGTAAAGGTGCGGTTGCCGGGGAGACCCAGCTCGCCATCCTCAAGCGAGGTGGTCATGCGCACGGCGTTGTGAGTCTCGTCGAGCTCAACATCCCACACGCGCTTGTGCAGACCATGCTCAAGATCGCTGTGCAGGTTGTTGGCGCCTTCGTTGGCCGGCATATGCCAGTCCGTGCCGGCGATGGTGATCGTGGCACCTGCAGTGCGGTTGGCCACAGGTCCGATGGTCGCGCCAAAGCAGGCGGGGTTGTCAAAGTAATCCTCGAGCTTATCGAAGCCCAGCACCACATCGCGCACGTTGCCGGGGATGTCGGGCACGTCGATGCCCAACACGGTGGCACCATAGTCCATAATGCGAACGCAGATCTCGGGCCCGTTGAGGGTGTAACGATGAACGGGGGTACCGCACGGCGCGGTGCCGAAAAGCTCGGAAGTGATCATTTGGTTCCTAACATCGAGGTATTTCCGACAAACTGTAGCGCGAACAGGCGAGATTATCACTACACCCCACTAAAGCAGGGGGTATTTTTCTCAAAAAAGTGATGATTGGAGCTGCGCGGGCGTTCATTTCTGACGCGCGCGAGTCTGATACAATTTGTTCGTTATTGTTTGAATTGACGTGAGCGTGGAACAGCGAGGACTCATCGTGATTAAAGCGGAGCGACAGGATAAGGTTCGGCAGCTGCTCGAGGAACAGGGAACGGTCTCGGTCAAGGAGATTTCGGATGCGTTAGGTGTCTCGGATATGACGATCCGCCGTGACCTTGAGGAGCTTGCGAGCCTGGGCGAGATCGAGCGCGTGCACGGCGGAGCCCGCAGTGCGCAGAGCCGTCCACACGCTATGCTGCGCCATGAGTATTCGCACAGCGAAAAGCGCACAAAGCATGCCGAGGAAAAGTTGCAGATTGCGCGCCGTTCTGTGGAGCTTATCGAGGAAGGCTCGACCATCTTTTTGGGCACGGGCACCACGGTTGAGCAGATGGCCTCGATGCTGCCGGCGTTTCGCCTGCGCATTGTGACCAATTCGCTTTCGGTGTTTAACCTGCTCGAGGCGCGCGAAGACTGCGACCTGTGCCTCGTGGGCGGTATGTACCGTCGCCGCACCGCCGCTTTTGTGGGGCCAACGGCCGAGGATACTCTGCGTGCGCTGGGTATCGATGCGGCGTTTATCGGCGCCAACGGCATTCTGGATGGCGACGTGTCTACGTCTAATATGGATGAGGGTCGTATCCAGCAGCTCGCCTTTAGCAAGGCCGACTCGCGCTATCTGATCGCCGACTCCAGCAAGATCGGCAAGCGCGACTTCTACACCTTCTGTCGTCTGGATAATTTGGACGCCGTGGTGTGCGAGCCGAGTATCGCCGCCGAGGATCGCGCCGCCATCGAGGAGCATACGCAGGTCATCTGCTAACTAACGCTGCAGGCGATACTTCTGCCCCCTGTCGGCGCGGGGATTACCGCTTCACGTTGACGCGCAAATGTGCTCGGGCCAAGTATTCAGCTTGTGGGTTAGACCAGGCGGGCGTAGTCCTGTGACTGATGAAAGATGTGAGCGATATAGATTGTTTCGTGCTCAAACTTATAAAGGCACACGTAGTTGTTGACGGGAAACGATCGGTAATTACGTGCCGCCAGCTCTTGCATATGCGAGAGGGGACGTAGGAGCGGCTGCTCGCGAAGCAGATCAAGCTGATATTCAAACTCAGCGACAAAATTGCCTGCTGCACGCGGATTCTTGAGGATTTGAGCAAGGTACCCGACGATACTCTCGTACTCATATCGCGCGCTTTTGAGTATAACGACGTTATAGGTCATATTTGTCTCGTATCGCGGTCGCGAAGGAGTCGTAGTCGCTGTAGTCGCCTTGCGATATTTCGTCTTCTGCCAACATCATACGAGACAGCAGTTTTGCCTTGGCGATTTCTTCTTGCATGAGGCGATACTGGTCGCTGCTGATGCAGTGCATGGCCTCGTAGCCGTTCTTAGTTACGGTGACGTCGCGCTCAGACTCAACAAGTGCGGTGAATGTGGCAGTGTCCTTCATGTCTCGGACGGGCACACAAGCGGACATGGGTACCTCCTTTGCGTCGTGGCATAATTGTACCACGGCGTGTCCAAGCGACCGGTACCGTCGAATCGTCTCAATCTGTAACAGTTGGGATCGAAAAACTCGGCTACGTGTTACAGATTGAGATCTTCAAGTTCGGACCGTTCGTTTGTCTCGATCTGTAACAGTTAGACGGTCGAAAGTGGGCTACGTGTTACAGATTGAGATCTTTCAGCCCTGGTCGCCCGTTCGTCTAAATCTATAACAGTTAGGATTGAAAATCCCTGCTAGATGTTACAAATCGAGACAAACGGCCTGCACGGGCCGAGCAAAAAAATAGGCCGCATGCGAACCCGTGGAGGGATTCGCATGCGGCCGACAGGGGGTATGCGGCAAAAGTTAGGCCATAAGCAGGCCGGTCTCCGAGACGTTCTTGTACCAGTACGCGCTCGCCTTGGGATAGCGCTTCTGGGTCTCAAAGTCGATGTAGAACAGGCCATAGCGTTTGTTATAGCCGTTGGTCCAGGAGAACTGGTCCTGCAGCGACCACACAAAGTAACCGTCGACGTTTACGCCGCCGTCGATTGCCTTGAGGATCCACGCGAGATGCTGACGCATGTAGTCGATGCGAGGGGCGTCGTCGATAAAGCCGTCCTCAAAGTCGTCCTTATAGCCCATGCCGTTCTCGGTGATGTAGATCTTCTTGTAGTTGGGGTAATCGTTCTTAATGCGCAGCAGCAGATCGTACAGGCCCTCGGGATAGATGATCCAGTCCCAATCGGTGGTGGGAACGCCTTCGCGCACGCATGACTCGCCTACGCCCTTGAGGAACCAGCGCGAGGAGCCCTTGTCGCCGGTGCCATTGTGGTTGATGTCGTTTTCGCCCTCGGCGGCACGCAGGAACTGGCACTTGTAGGTGTTGACGCCCAGGCAATCGTTGTAGGGGAGTGCGGCGGTCAGCGCGGCGATGTCCTCGTCGCGGACGTCGAGCTCGCCGCCGGCGATATGGGCCAGCTTGGTCGCAGCCTCCATGGTGTCGGCTGCATAGTGGCCGCGGAAGGTGGCGTCGAGTACCCAGCGGTTGTTGATGACGTCGGCCATGCGAGCTGCCTCGCAGTCGGCGGCGTTGTTGGGGTCGAGGGGATACTTGGGCTCCAGGTTCTGGACAATGCCGATCTCGCCCTCAAAGCCGCCCTCATGGAAGGCGACGACAGCCTTGGCGTGGGCCACCATCATGTTGTGCATGAGCTGGAAGGCCTTGTCCAGGCGGTACTTCTCGCCGTGCGGCCAGTTGCCGACGATAAAGCTGCCCTCGGCGGTTGCGGGAATCTCGTTAAAGGTAAACCAGTGCTTGACCTCGGTGAACTCGGCAAAGCAGAACTTGGCGTACTCGACGAAGGCGTCGATGGTCGTGCGCGTCAGGAATCCCTCGCCGCCGTTCTGGTAAAAGGCCTCGGGCGTATCGAAGTGATCGAGCGTGACATAGGGGATAACGCCAGCTTTGTTGCAGGTGGCGAAAAGCTCGTGATAGAAAGCGACGCCCTCGGGGTTAATCTCGCCGGTGCCACTGGGGAAGATGCGGCTCCAAGCGATGGAGACACGGATGCCGTTGATGCCGAAGCGCTGGCACAGGTCGATATCGACCGGATACTTGTTGTAGAAATCGCTTGCGGGATCGGGGGAGAAGCGACCCTGGGCAGCCAGGAAATCGTCCCAGGGTACTTTGCCCTTGCCGTGCGTGCGGGTCTCACCCTCAACCTGGTAAGCGGCGGTGGCGCCGCCAAATACAAAGCCGTCGGGGAACTGCATGGGGTTGGTCATGAGTCATCCTTTCTGTGGGATACGGATAGGGAGAGGTGCCCGAACTGGGGATCCGGGCACCAACAGAGGGAGGAACCTAGTCGAGGTTCTCGCGGAGCCACTTGATGGCGCCAGCGGGGTCGCGGGTAAGGTCGATATATTCCTTACCGCGCGGAGCGAGCAGCTTAATGCCCAGGCGATCGGTGTCGGCCTTCATGTCGTTGTAGTAGCTACGAACCTGCGGGGCGAGCACGATGACGTCGTACTGATCCATGATGGCAGTGTGCTGACCATAAGCGCCTGCGGAGGAAGCGATGTTCTCTCCGGTCTGCGCGGCACCTTCCTTGATGGCGTTGGCGAGCATGGCAGAGGTGCCGGCGCCGGCGCACAGGACGAGGACCTTCAGGCCGTCGACATCCTTCTTGGCGGATGCGTCGGCGGCGGGCTCGGACTGATCGGCGACAGGCTCGCTGTCGGCGGCAGCGGCGGTCGTCTCGACGGAAGCGGTAGCCTGCTCGACAGCGGGCGCAGAGGTGCTGGCGGCGATGGCAGCGGCACCATCGGACTCGAGACCCAGCTCGGCGGCGCGCTCGGCCTCCTGGTCGCAGAGCAGCTTATCGTATGCCTTCAAGAACGGCAGGTAGATGATGGCGTCCAGCAAGATGATGATTGCGACAAACACCAGGGCGATAAGCTGGAAGTTCGTGGTGATGAAGATGCCGATGGGGGCAGGGGTAGCCCAAGGCACCACGAAGGAGAAGCCGTTCATGCCCACGTTGTCGATAAAGAACTTGGCAACACTCACGTTGACGCAGCCGGCGGCAACAAAGGGGATGAGCATGTAGGGGTTAAGGATCATCGGCGCGCCAAAGAGCAGCGGCTCGTTGACGGCGAAGGCAACAGGAACAATCGAGGCCTTACCGACGGCTTTGAGCTGCTTGGACTTCATAAAGATTATCAGCAGAAGCGGCACGATAAACGTGGCACCGGTGCCGCCGAACTCACCCACGAGCGACATGTTAAAGGTGAGGGAGTGGGCGGGGTGACCACCGGCCAGCAGAACCTGCAGGTTCTCGGCCTGGTTGGCAAGACGGATGGGGTCGATGCCCGGCTGGACGATCGAAGGACCGTGGACACCGATGAACCAGAAGAACGCGGTGGCTGCCTGGATAAGGATAAGGCCAGGATAGGTCTCTGCCGCAGTGAAGAGCGGGGAGAGCAGCTTGATGAGCAGCTCGGAGAACGGAACGCCCATGAGGTTGCGCACAGCCACATCGATGATGCCGCAGATGATGACGGCGCCACCGAAGGGGATGATGTCGCGGAAGTTCTGAGCGATGGCGCCCGGAACCTCCTTGGGCAGCTTAATGGTCAGATCGCGCGAGACGCAGAACTTATAAACCCACACGGTAATGAACGCGGCGATATAGGCCGAGAACAGACCGCGCGTGCCCATGCTGGTGCAATCGAAGACCGAAAGCTCGGAGCCGTTGAACTTGGTGGTGAACTGCGTAACGGCGAGCAACAGCATGCTGCACTGGGCGGCCACCATGGTGGAGCCGTCGTTGAGCACTTTGCCGGCGGGCATGCGACGGTTCATGGAAGCCGTAAAGTTCTTGGCGGTGGTGCCGGCAACCATGATGCCCATGACGCCCATGGTGAAGTTGTACAGCTTGTTGCACCAGTCGATGAGCGGCTGGGGCAGCGTGATGCCAACTACGCCAGGAAGGGTGGCAATCAACAGAAAGATCGAAGAGGTAAGGACGATGGGCATGCACCCAAGGAATCCGTCTTTAATGGCCTGGAGGTAGATGTTCCTTGAGATCTTCTCAAAGAACGGTTGATGCTTTTCGAGCATCTTTACGATGGCGTCCATAGAGCTCCTTTGCTACTTGATGCGCGATGCATGTGGATGGAACTGGTCGTCGATGGATGGTCAGGACTGCCCGGAAACCTTCCTGCTTAAGGAAGGCATTGTGAAATGACAACGTTGTCATTTCGTTAATGACAACGTAAGACATTTTTGGAAGAGCAACAAGGATATACGGGTGAGCGGTCGATATTGTCCGATAAACGGCTGATTTATCAGTCAGGCAGGTAGTGTATGCTAGAACGCAAAAAACGAGCGATAGAGAACCGAGTGGAGAAGCAGTGGCAACGATGGACAAGAAAAACGTCTCGATGAACGACGTGGCGATTGCCGCGGGTGTTTCTCTTAAGACGGTGTCGCGCGTGATCAACGAGCCCGATAGCGTGCGCGAGTCGACACGCGATAAGGTCCATTCCGCAATGGAGGCGCTTGGGTTCCGGGCGAACTTTGCCGCGCGTTCACTCAAGTTGGGCCGTTACGGGTGCATCGGCGTGGTGCTGTTCCACTTGTCGGGCGGCAACGTGGACATGATTGACGGTATCGCCGATGCCGCCGCAGAGCGAGGCTTTGCGCTCACGATGATTAAAAAGCGGGCGGGGGAGAAGATGACCCTTGCCGAAGCGGCACGTAGGATGTCGCAGCTTCCCGTCGACGGCATGATTTTCAACCTGCGCCAGATGGTCGATGACTTTGATACCTTTGAGGCGCCGAAAGACCTCAAGACGGTGATTATCACGTCGATGGAACATCCTACCTGCTCTACTGTCAGTGACGACCAAGAGGGCGGCGCGCGCATGGCATGCGAGTACTTCTTGAATCGCGGACACAAGAATGTGTACTTCGTCTCTGGTAAGAAAGAGTCGCTGTCGAGCCAGTGCCGTATGAAAGGTTGGCGTGCGGCACTCGAGACGCGTGGCATTGAGCCGCCCGCGCCCCTGCAAGGCGATTGGAATGCGGATAGTGGCTATGCTGCGGGCCTTGTGCTTGCCGATAAACCCGATTGCACGGCGGTCCTCGCTGCTAACGACTGCATGGCAAACGGCGTGATGATGGCTCTACGTGACAAAGGGCTCAGTGTGCCCGACGACGTGTCCGTGATCGGCTTCGACGATGAGCTCTACAAGACGATTCCCAACTCGATTCTGACGTCGGTGAAGTTTCGCCACCGCGAGCTGGGCGTCCGTGCGCTCAACGAGGTTGTCGCAGGTCTGGAAGCCCCGAGCTCCAGAAGCCGTACGCTCGTCTCGGGCGTGCTGGTCGAGCGTTCCAGCGTGAAGGATCTGCGGTCGTAGACGTGCTTGGCCTGTTTGTCTCAATCTGTAACAGGTAGGGCCGAAAATCTCAGCTAGATGTTACAGATTTAGACAATTCGGCCCGGCTTATTCCGTTTGTCTCGATCTGTAACAGTTAGGAGTGAAATGACCAGCCAGGTGTTACAGATCTAGATTGATTGGATTGACCCATCTGTTTGTCTCGATCTGTAACATCTAAGCGGTCAAAAGCGGTCTACATGTTACAGATTGAGATTTTTGGCTTGGCCTGTGCGTTCACCTCGATCTGTAACAGCTGGGACCCAAAAACTCGGCTAGATGTTACAGATTAAGATGAACAGGAGGACGGGTGCGGTCTAAACAAAATGGCCCGCGCATCACGCATCGATGCACGGGCCATTTTTTTTCTGCGAGCGGCAGGTGGCGTCAGCGTCTTATGCCTCGAGGTTTTCCTCGATCCAGGCGACGGCACCCTTGGGATCCTTAGTGAGGTCGATGTACTGTTTGCCCTTGGGCGACAGCAGCGTGATGCCCAGGCGGTCGGTGTCGGCCTTCATCTCGTTGTAATAGGTGCGAACCTGCGGAGCCAGGACGATGACGTTGTACTGGTCCATGATGGCGTAGTGGCTGCCGTAGGCACCGGCGTTGGCGGTAATGTCGATGCCCAGCTCGTCGGCGCCTTCCTTAAGCGCGTTGGCGAGCAGTGCAGAGGTGCCGGCGCCAGCGCACAGAACCAGAACCCTCAGATCCTTGCCCTTAAGGGCGGACGGAGCTGCGGAGGCCTCAGTGGCAGAAGCGGTCTCGACAACAGGAGCCTCAACGGCGGGGGCGGCAGCGGTCTTGACGGCCTTGGTCTCCTCGGCCTCTTCTTCGGCCAGGGTCTCGGCCTCCTGCTTGCACAGGACGTTGTCGTAGGCCTTGCAGAACGGGTAGTAGATCAAGAAGTCAACGACCAGCAGGACGACAACCAGGACCAGAGAGATCGGCTGGAAGTTGGTGTCGATGAAGGTGCCGATCGGTCCGGGGAGTGCCCACGGCATGGCATAGATAAAGCCGTTCATGCCCAAAAAGTCGATGAAGAACTTACCAATGAGGACGTTGGCCACGGGGGCAAACAGGAACGGGATCAGGAAGTACGGGTTGAGGATGATGGGCGCGGCGAACAGCAGCGGCTCGTTGACGGCGAACATCACGGGCACGACAGAGGCTTTGCCGACGGCCTTGAGCTGCTTGGAGCGCATAAAGAGCAGGAAGATAATCGGGACAATGAACGTGGCGCCGGTGCCGCCGAGTTCGCCGATGTAGTTACCGAAGTTTTCGGTCAGGGCGAGGGCGGGGTGACCGCCGGCCTGCAGCGTGGCGAGGTTGGTAGTGATGTTGCCAAACAGCGCGGCGTTGAGGGCAGGCTTAACGACCGAGGGGCCGTGGATGCCCATGAACCAGAACAGAGGGATCATGAACCAGATGAGGGCGAGGCCGGCGTAGGAATCGGCAGCGGCGAACAGCGGGCTCACCAGCGTGGAGATGACGTTGGCAAACGGGACGGCCAAGCAGGTGCGGCAGATAACGTCGATGACGGCGACAAACAGGATGGAGAAGCTGAAGGCGAAGATGTCGCGGAAGTTCTGGGCGATGGCGCCGGGGACTTCTTTGGGCAGCTTGATGGTGATGTCTCGCTTAATGCAGAAGGCATAGATGTTGACCGTGGCAAATGCGGCGACAAAGGAGCTCAGCAGGCCCTTGGTGCCCATGTTGTCGGTAAAGAACACCGAGACATCGGCGCCGTCGATCTTGGCACTCGTCTGGGTAACGGCCAAGATGAGCATAGCGCACATGGCGGCGACCATGGTGCTCGTGGCGTTGATGGCCTTGCCGGCAGGCATGCGGCGGTTCTTGGAGCCGGTCAGCGCGCTTGCGGTGGTGCCGGCGACCATGATGCCCACGACGCCCATCGTGAAGTTGTAAACCTTGTTGCAGAAGTTCACGACGTCGACGTTCCACCAGTCGGGCAGCGTAAAGCCGCCGACCGTGGCGACAACGCCCGGCAGGGTCGAAATAAGCAGGAAGACAGAAGAAGACAGGATGATGGGCATTGCTGCCAAAAAGCCGTCTTTAATGGCCTGAAGGTAGATGTTCTTAGAGACCTTGTCGAAGTACGGCTGACCTTTCTCCAAGAACTTAACGATCGATTCCATAGTTCACGCTCCTCTTTGCATGAAATCTTAATGGCATGGACGTTGAAAACCTATATGGTCTCCCGCTTGCTAAAAGCCCGGGTGCAGGCGGGGCCGGTCCCAGGGGGAGAGAGGGGGGCGGCTGGGTTTGTATCGCATAGGGCCGCTCCCTTCTCGGGGGAAAGCGAGGCGATGCGCTACTGCGCGTCCGCCATAGTGTCGGCGAGCTCCTTGTACCAGAGTGCCGACTGCTTGATGTAGCGTTTTTGCGTGTCGAAGTCGATGTAGAACAGGCCGTAGCGCTTGTTATAGCCATTGGCCCACGAGAACTGGTCCTGCAGGCTCCAGATAAAGTAGCCCTGGACGTCGACGCCCTCGGCGCGCGCCTGGAGCACCTTCTCCATGTGCTGGTCGACAAAGTCGATGCGCTCGGGATCGGCGACGATGCCGTTTGCGTCGGGCTCGGGGTCCTTGTGGCCCAGGCCGTTTTCGGTGATATAGATGACGGGGAGGTTGGGATAGGTGGCGCTGATGTGCTTGAGCGTGTCGTAGAGGCCTTGCGGGTAGATGAGCCAATCCCAGTCGGTGGTGGGGATACCCGGCATATCGACCTGCTGCCCGACGCCCTTAAACTTAAAGCACGAGGTGCCCTTGTCTCCGGTGCCGTTAAAGCTGTTGGTTGACTCGCCATCGTAGGCGGCGATAAACGCCGACTGATAGTAGTTGAGGCCGAACATATCGTTGCGGGGCGCCGCCTTGGCGAGCTCCTCCATGTCGCTGTCCTCAACCGTAAGTGTGGCGTTGTTGGCACGCAGAATCTCGTTGATGAGTGAGAGGGTGCGCGCGGAGTAGTGACCCAGGAAGGCGCCGTCCATGATGAAGTCGGTGTAGAAGGCGTTGTACAGGTCGGCGGCGTGCTGGTCGGCGGGCGAGTCGGTGGCAGGATATGCCGGCGTCAGGACGTTGACCATGCCAATGCGTCCGCCCAGGTGCTCGGTCTCGTCAAGATCCTTATACAGGTTGACGGCGCGGGCGTGGGCAACGAGCTCGTTGTGCTGGCTCTGGATGCCGCTCGTCACATCAAAGTGATGGTTGGGCGGGAAGTTGCCTTGGATGTATTGGGAGTGCGAGAGGCTGATGAGCTCGTTGATGGTGAACCAATTCTTGACCTCGCGGAACTCGCGGAAGCAGAACTCGGCATAGCGCACATAGGCGTCGACGGTCTTGCGGTTGAGCCAGTCGCCCTGGTTGAACAGGGCGGCGGGGGAGTCAAAGTGATGCAGGGACACATAGGGCTCGACGCCATACTTTTTGCAGCAGGCGAACAGCTCGTGGTAGTGCTTAACGCCCTCGGCGAGGGGTTCGGCATCGTCGCCGTTGGGGAAGATGCGGGTCCAGGCGATGGACACACGAATGGCGTTGAGTCCATGCTCGGCAGAAAGGCGGATATCCTCCTCGTAGCGGTTGTAGAAATCACTGGCCGGGTCGGGCAAAAAGCGACCCTGGGCGACAAGGTAATCGTCCCACATGGTCTTACCCTTGCCTGCCACCTTCGTGGAACCTTCCGTTTGGTACGCGGCGGTTGCGGCGCCCCAAACAAAGCCCTTCGGCAGCTGCTGTACGCGGTTTAGCAAAGACATATGCATACACCCTCTCGTCTCGCTGTTCGATATTGTGCGTTTGCGCTCAGGAGGCTCCCTGGTTAGCGTTCAGCGGTGAAAAAGCCCGATAAACACTATCTTAAAATGATTAGAACCAAAATGAGCACGTGAACATTTGACAATGAGCACGTTAACATCCGGCTGGGATGTATAGAAACAAAACAACTTCAAACAGCCGCGAACGGTTGTATTTGTTCGGTAAGCGGTTTTGATTGACAGAAGTTTTCATGTTGTGGTATATGGCTCGGGTATCATGAGCACGTTATCAATGTATGTACGATGCGCCATGGGCGCGGGGAATAGTTGGGAAGCAGGTTAGCGTGGAAGGCATGGATCAGCAGACAAGGAATGGTCGTTCGGCGAGCGCGGCAGAGGTTGCGGCGCTCGCTGGCGTGAGCCGCCAGACTGTGTCTCGCGTGGTCAACGGTATGCCCAACGTGACGGAAAAGACGCGCAAGCGTGTGCTGGCCGCCATGGAAGAGCTGGGCTTTCGTCCCAATTTTGCTGGAGCGGCGTTGCGCGGCGGGTCGTATCGTTCTATTGGCCTGTGCATGTACAACATCACACGTGTCGGTAACCTGGCGACGCTCGAGGGTATCATGCAAGCGGCGCGCGAGCACGATTTTGCCGTCACTATGATCGAGATGGGCGGCGACAAGCCCTATGCACTTGCCGATGCCTCGCGCCGCATGGTCGAGCGACCCGTCGACGGCATGATTCTCAACATGAACCGCATGGCTCCCGATTTTGAGGAGTTTGTTCCCCAGCCGGGAGTGCGAACGGTCATCCTGTCCATGTATGCGCATCCGCGCTGCACGACGATCGACTCCGACCAGTATGGTTCGTGCGAGCTGTTGACCAATTATCTGCTGGAACATGGTCACTCGAATATGCGGTTTGTGGCGGGTCCGGAAAACTCGATTTCCTCGCGTTTTCGTGAGGCCGGTTGGCGCGATACGCTGGGTCGTGCTCATGTCGATGCCGCTCCGATGCTGCGCGGCGATTGGAGTGCGGACAGTGGGTACGCCATGGGCGAGCGGATTGCGGCCGAGGTGCTTGCCGGCGGGTCGCAGGCGCCGACTGCCGTGCTTGCGGCAAATGACCAGATGGCGCTGGGCGTTATCGCCGCGCTCGAGAACGCGGGCCTGTCCGTGCCCGACGACGTGAGCGTGGTTGGTATCGACGACGCACTCGAGGGACTTGTTCCTCACAATCGGCTGACGACGCTGCGATTTGATTTGCGCGGTGTCGGTAAGCTTGCGTTTGAGGCGGCGATTGGAGAGAGCTCGTCTATCGAGGCGATTCATGTGCCGAGCACGCTGGTCGAACGCTCGACTGTTAGGGACATACGGGGTTAGGTCCTACTCCGTTTGTCTCGATTTGTAACAGGTAGACGGTCAAAAGCGGGCTACGTGTTACAGATTTAGCTTCTTCGGAAAGAGCAATCTTGTTCGTCTCAATCTGTAACAGCTAGGACCAAAAAACTCGGCTAGATGTTACAGATCGAGACAAACGGCTCCCGACCAGCCCAAAAACAAAAAGACCGGGGGCGGCGCGCCGTGTGACGTGCCGCCCCCGGCTGAGAAATGGGGACAGGTTGTGTGAGCGGGCAACCCCGCCAGCCACTAGTCCAGACGACGGGTCTGCGCCACGTGCTTGTACCAGTAGGCGCTTGCCTTGGGCGTGCGCTTTTGGGTTTCAAAGTCAACGTAAAAGAAGCCGTAACGCTTGTTGTAGCCATTGGTCCAGGAGAACTGATCCTGCAGGCTCCACAGGAAGTAGCCGCCCACGTTGACGCCCACCTCCATGGCCTTGAGCAGCCAACGCAGGTGCTGCTCGATGTAGTCGATGCGCGGCTGGTCGTCCACAAAACCGTTCTTGTAGGGGTCCTTGTAGCCCATGCCGTTCTCGGTGATGAAGATCTGCTTGTAGTTGGGGTAGCGCTGCTTAATGTAGACGAGCAGATCGAACAGACCCTCGGGATAGATGATCCAGTCCCAGTCGGTGGTGGGGATGCCGGGCTTGTTCACATGCTCGCCAATGCCCTTGACGCGCCAGCGACCGGTGCCCTTCTCGCCCGTACCGTTGTGGTGCAGGTCGTTCTCGCCATCGTAAGCCTTCAAGAAACGGCACTGGTAGTTGTTAACGCCCAGGTAATCGTTGCAGAGCGCGGCCTCGCGCATAATCTCGAGGTCCTCGTCCAAGATCTCGATGGTGCCGCCCGAGACGGCAGCCAGGCGGTTAGCGCACTCGAGGGTGTCGGGCGCGTAGTCGCCGCGGAAGGTGGCGTCGAGCAAGAACTGGTTTTGCAGCACGTGCTCGTTGTTGGCGGCTTTGATGTCGGCGGGGTCGTTCTCGTTGAGCGGGTACTTGAACTCCAGCGACTGAATGACGCCAATCTTGCCCTTAAAACCGCCGTTGTGGAAGGCCAGTACTGCCTTGGCGTGGGCGAGCATCATATTGTGCTCGCACTGGAAGGCCTCGGCAAGATGCGCCTTGACGCCACCGGGGAAGGTGCCCTCGATGTAGGTGTTGGAGGCGTCGGCCCAAATCTCGTTAAAGGTGAACCAGTAGGTTACCTGGTCGGCGTACTCCTTAAAGCAGAAGGTGGCAAAGTCCACAAAGGCGTCGATAGTCTCGCGGTTGAGGAAGTCGCCCTTCTCAAAGAGGGGAAGCGGCGTGTCAAAGTGATGCAGCGTGACGAACGGCTCAACGTGGTGCTTGTGGCACTCGGCGAAGAGATCGTGGTAGAACTGGACGCCCTCGGGGTTGATTTCGCCGGTGCCGTTGGGGAAGATGCGGCTCCAGGCGATGGAGAGTCGAATGCCGTTGATGCCGAACTCCTCGCACAGCTCCAGGTCGACGGGGTACTGGTTGTAGAAGTCCGAAGCGGGATCGGGGGAGAAGCGCCCCTGGGCCTCCAGAAAGTCGTCCCAGGCAACCTTGCCCTTACCGTGAGTGCGGGTCTCGCCCTCTACCTGGTAGGCAGCGGTGGCGCCGCCAAAGACAAAGTCCTCGGGAAACTGCGCGGGCGGGTTGGTGACGCTAGCAGGATTAACGGACATGATGATCCAATCGTCTAAATCGAAGGGCCAGCCGGTCTTGGATGGTCGGCTGGCCCTGGGCGTTACTTACTTCGAAAGTTGCTCACTCACGAAGGCGAGAGACTTGTCGCCGTTCTGGGAGAGCTCGATGTACTGCTTGCCACGGCAGGCGACGCACTTGTTGCCCACGCGCTCACAGTCCTTCTGCAGGTCGGCCAGGTAGCTTGCGGCCTGCGGGGCCAGGACGACCAGGTCAAAGTCGGGGAGCATGTCCACGTGGTTGCCATAGGCCTCGGCAGCGGTCTCGAGGTTAATGCCGCGCTCCTTGGCGGCCTTGGCCAGCGCGTTGGCGAGCAGGCCCGAGGTTCCGCCGCCCTGGCAGAGCACGAGCACGCGCTTGCCGTTGAGGTCGCTGGCGGTCGTTGCCTCAGTGGCGACAGCGGCGGGAGCGGCGGGGGCGGCGGCCTTCACGGCCTCGGCAGCAGCGCCGGCGGCAACGCTCTTGGCGTCAGCCTTGCCCTGGAAGGCATCGTTGAGCTTGGCGGCCTTCTCGGCGTTCTTGGCGGCGAGCTCCTCCTCGGAAATCTCGGCCTCCTCGGCGCACTTCTGGGCGTCGTAGGCACGGAAGAACGGGTAGTACAGAACGAAGTCGACGACCAGGATAAGGGCGAGCATCACAAAGGCGAGCGGCTGGAAGCCCAGGCCCATGATGGTGCCGATGGGGCCGGGGACAGTCCAGGGCAGGGTGTACATAAAGCCGTTCATGCCCAAGAAGTCGATAAAGATCTTGAGGATCCAGATGTTGGCGATCGGGGCAAAGACAAACGGGACAAAGAAGACGGGGTTGAGCACGATGGGCGCGGCGAACAGCAGCGGCTCGTTGACGGCAAAGCAGACGGGGACGATGGCGGCCTTACCGACGGCGCGCATCTCCTGGGACTTGGCTAGGAAGCAGAACATAAAGACCAGGACGAGCGTGGCACCGGTGCCGCCCATGCAGACGACGAAGTACTGGGCACCCTGGGTCAGGACAGCGGAAGCGTGCTGGCCAGCCTGGAACGCAGCCAGGTTGTCGGTCATGTTGGCAACGAGAGCGGCGGCGATGGCGGGCTCGACGATCGAGGGGCCGTGGACGCCGACGAACCAGAAGAGGCTCATGGCGCCGTAAATCACAGCGAGGCCGATGTAGCCGTCGGCAGCGGTGAACAGGGGCTGGAACACCTGGATGACGCCCTGGGCAAAGCAGAAGCCAAAAGCAGCGCGGAAGACGATGTCAAAAACCCAAAAGACGGTGATGCAGACGGAGAAGGGGATGATGTCCTTGAAGGTCTGCGAGATGTTGGGCGGAACCTGCTCGGGCATCTTGACGGTGATGTTGCGCTTGATAAAGAACTTGTAGATGATGCCGGTCACAAACGCAGCGATGAAGGCGGTCAGCAGGCCCTTGGAACCAAGGTAGGTGGTGTTGAAGCCGCTGGCGGCGTCCGTGGCGACCGTGTCGCTCGAAAGGAGCAAGAAGCCGATGATGGCCGCGCACATGCATGAGATAAAGTTAATCTGGTTATTCTTGGGCAGGTCGCGGTTCTGAGCGTCGGCGAAGTGCTTGGCCGTGGTGGCGGCGCAGGCGATGGCCAGGATGCCCATGGAGTAGTTGTAGCACTTCCACAGAGCGTTGTTGATGTCATCGGGCCAGTAGAAACCCCAGATGTTGGGGACCGAGGCTACCAGGCAAAAGATGGACGAGAAGATGATGATGGGGATGACGGAGATAAAGCCGTCGCGGATCGCCTTGAGGTACTTGTTGCGGGCGATCGCGTTGAAAAAGGGCTGGCCCTTTTCGATGATGGCGATGAGTTGCTCCATGCAATGCTCCTAAGAGTCGGTGGGTTAGCAACGATGGTAGCTTTTGACTTTCGGTTGCCAAAATGTTGACGTTGCCATTTTGTGACACATAAAAAGAAGCGAACCGGTGGTTCCTGTGCCTGCGAACCGTCGATTCCTTACGCGTAAACGTTTGAGCCGCCCGGTGGCTCTGTGTTTGCACAATGGCAACGTTAACATTTGGGTGCCAAAAGCCGTTCGGGGAAGCAAAAATGTCGGTGAACGGTAGGTTTTGGGTGGTGAGCGTATGGTGGGGGAGGCGTTGGATATACTTGAAGGCGTTAAAAATGACTGCGCAAGGTGCCACCAATGGCATCGTCGACATAGAAAGATCGACCTATGGCCGCTGTTAAAAAATCGGTATCCGTCAAAGACGTAGCGCGCCTCGCGGGCGTCTCGGAGCAGACGGTCTCGCGCACCGTGCACGATTCGCCCAGCGTGCGCCCCGAGACCAAGGAACGCGTGCGTGCCGCCATGCGCGAGCTGGGGTATCGCCCCAATTTTGCCGGTCGATCGCTGCGCCGCGGTAAGTTTAAGACCGTCGGCGTCGCCATGTTCAACATTACCGGCACCGGCAATCTCGACCGTATGGAGGGCTTTGCCGCCGCGGCCGACAAACATGGCTATGCCATCACCCTCACTAAAGTAGACGGGCATCCGTATACCCTCGAGAGCGCATCGTCGCGCATGAGCGCACTGCCGGTGGATGGCATGGTTGTGATTATGAACCGCATGCCGGCGGACTTTGGAACCTTCGAGCCGCTGCCCGGCATGCAGACGGTGCTCGTTACGATGTTGGAGCACCCGCTCTGTTCAACGGTCGATAACGACCAGTTCGATTGCTCGCGCCAGGTGGTCGAGTATTTGCTGGGGAGGGGGCACAAAACCGTGCACTTTATCTCATGCCCCGAGCGCTCGCTTTCGGGCATGCGGCGCGAGGAAGGCTGGCGTGAGACATTGCGTGCGCATGGCATTGAGCCCCCGCAGCTCGTGCGCGGCGACTGGACGGCACAGAGCGGATATGCCGCAGGCCAGGCTCTGGCGGAAGATCCGACCTGTACGGCCATCTATGCCTCCAACGATGCCATGGCATATGGCTGCATCCGTGGGCTCGAGTCGCGCGGGAAGCGCGTGCCCCAGGACGTGAGCGTGGTGGGTGTTGATGACAGTCTGGGCGACATCGTGCCCGATTGTCGCCTGACTACGGTGCGCTTTGACAACAAGCGCGTCGGCATGTGGGCGGTCGACAAGATTGCCGGCGCCGAGGGCGTTGAACCCGGTGTGGAGCACATGCTGTTTCCGGGCGTGCTCGTCGAGGGCGATACGGTGCGCGATGTACGCTAGGGCGCGGATCTGTTTGGGTTGCCGCTAATTGTGTTCGATATTGTTCAAATTGGTTTAAAAACCGTTCACGGGCGAAAAGTGACCGTTCATAGCTCGAAATTACGTTTTGCATTGTTCCTTTTTGTTTGAATGTTATTGTTTCTGTCATACACAGCGCAGCGCGTATGCCCGGACGCGATGCTCTCCATTGGTTCATATGTGAAAGGAACGCAACATGGCAACCAAAGAAGAAATCTCGATGGTTGGATTCGAGATTGTCGCATACGCAGGTGACGCCCAGACCGATCTGCTTGCAGCGCTCGATGCTGCTCGCGAGGGTGACTTTGAGAAGGCCGAGCAGCTGCACAAGGATGCCAGCGATGCGCTCATCGGTGCCCACGACACGCAGACCAAGCTGCTTTCGCAGGAGGCCGGCGGTGGCGAGATGGAGATGACCTTCATCATGGCTCACGCTCAGGACACCCTCATGACCACTATGATCCTGGAGAAGCAGACCCGCTTTACCATCGATGCCTACAAGCGCATCGCCGAGCTCGAGGCCAAGCTCGCCTAACGAGCCCTCACAACCAAGTCCCCTTCCAAAAGCTCTGCCGCTATCCGCAGCAGGGCTTTTCTGTTTACCCGGCACTTGGGGACGTTCCTTATCTGCCGCAGCTAGGGACACTCCTGCCATGCATTTGATCCTTTGAGGATGGAAGAAAACGGGTCATTAGGTTTGCTGCGGTGCCGACTCGGCCTGTCGGTTACAAAACTATGCCGGTTTACTACGATGAATCGCATTCTTTCAACTATGGAAAGAACGGCGTTATCAAAGCCGTAGGTAGAAAGCTTGTCATTTTCTGCTAATAGCAAATGTGGTCGGTCCTATCGGTTTTACCGTAGTAAACCGGCATAGTTTTGAAATGGCACTATTCGACTAGCAGCGTTATGGAGCTTCTGCACGCCCTCCCGTTCGATTTTTGCTCGGTGGGTATACTTCCTTTCGCATTAAACGCCGGACTGAGGAGGTATCCAAATGCCGGGCAACGGATTGATTCAAAAGGGAGACGCGCACGAGATGACTCATGGGCGTCCTGTCCAGATAACCGAGCATACGACGGTAACCGAGCTGCAGCCCAGCCTGTCCGATGTCGTGTGCGCAAACAAAAAACTGCAGATTGGCTTTATCGTTGCGCTCGTGGTACTGGCGCTGTTGTCAGGCTTTGTAGCTCGCCCGCATTTTGCCGATACCAAGACTTGGGACTCCACCATCGAGGTCATCGATCAAAAGAAGGGCAATGTTTTGGCGCTCACGACCTCGTGCGTCGCTCTATCTGCGGGTATCACTGCGCTACCGGGCGATACAGGAACGCCGGTTGCCGAGCAGCTCGCACAGCTTTCGGGTAATTTGGGCATCGTGCTCGCCGTGCTATACCTAGAGAAATATTTGCTCACGATTTTGTGGTCGGTTGGCCTGGGCATCCTAATTCCGTTTGCGCTGGTGCTCCTTGCAGTGTCACTTGGTATTCACGGACGCTGGAGCACCAGCGCCGTCTTGCGCCGCGTGGCAACGCGTGTGCTGGTGGTCGCCATAATTGGCATGGCGTTGGTGCCTGCAAGCGTATGGGTGTCGCAGAAGGTCGACGAAACGTATCGCGTTAGCATCGAGGCGGCCGAGCAAAAGGCGGCCGACGCTGCGGGTGCGGCAGATAGCGACAGCTCCAAAGCAGGCAAGAAAAAGACCGAGTCCACAGAGTCCAAGAGCGTGCTTGAGCAGCTTGCCGACGGTGCCTCGGGTCTCGTCACGTCGGTGACCAGCGGCGCCAAGCAGATGACCGATGAAATTGTGCAGCAAGTGACCGATCTCATCGAAGGCGTCATCGTGATGATTGTGACCTCGTGCGTGATTCCATTGCTGGTACTCGCGGCGTTTTTGTGGCTGGGGCACGTGCTGCTGGGGATTGATATCTCCGGTCCAGCGAACTATTTGACGGGCCGCTTTCTGAGCGCTCCGTCCAAGCACGCCAAAAAGGGCGGGCAGTTCGAATAGCTAAAACAACTGTATATACCGGGACATACCGCTGAAGGGCGGCCGAGACACGTTCTCGGCCGCCCTTTTGTTTGTTGAACGCGTGGTCGCTACGTTCGCGCCGGGCCCAAACGGTCAGCAATCATCCGTGAATGGTATTTGTTCAAAAAAGAACAAAGATAAACAAATAGTTGTTGCAGTTGATGTTCGAATGTGTTCAAATAAACATGAACAGTGAAGAACCGCACATTCAGATGCCCGGACCTGAACGCGATTCAACACTTCCAAACAGGAACTACGCACCTGCGTATCTCTCAAGGAGGATGTCATGAGGGTTGTAATCGCTTCCGATGCCGACGGTATGTCGATGAAGGAGTCCATCAAGGAGATGCTCATCGCTGACGGTCACGAGGTCGTCGACTATTCCGAGACCCCTGCCGCGGACTTTGTCGATTCCGCGACCGCCGTTGCCAAGGACCTGCTGGAGCACAAGGATTCCCAGGGTTTCGCATTCGATAAGTACGGCGTCGGCTCCTATATGGCCGCCGTCAAGATCAAGGGCATGGTCGTCGCCAACATTTCCGACGAGCGTTCCGCCTACATGACCCGCGAGCACAACGGCTCGCGCATGGTCACCATGGGCCCGGGCGTTGTGGGCACCGAGGTCGCCAAGAAGATCGCCCGCGAGTTCCTGCGTGCCCAGTACGCCGGCGGCCGTCACCAGATCCGTGTCGACATGCTCAACAAGATGGCCTAACGAGAGCCACCGAGAACTCGAACTTCTACCTCAACTTGTGAATTCAGACGAAAGGACGTTCTGATGAAGAAGACCATCGCAATCGGTTGCGACCATATCGTTACGGACGAGAAGATCTATCTGGCCGACCGCTTGGAGCAGGCTGGCTACAAGGTGCTCGACTGCGGCACCTACAGCCACACCCGTACGCACTATCCCATCTACGGTAAGGCCGTGGGCGAGGCCGTTGCCAGCGGCAAGGCCGACTTTGGCGTGGCCCTGTGCGGCACCGGCATCGGCATCACCAACGCCGTCAACAAGGTTCCCGGCGCCCGCTGCTCTCTGGTTCGCGACATGACCTCTGCCCTGTATGCCCGTCGCGAGCTCAACGCTAACATCGTGGGCTTTGGCGGCAAGATCACCGGCGAGTTCCTGATGGCCGACATTATGCTTGCCTTCCTGGAGGAGCCCTACGAGAAGACTCCCGAGCACGATGCTCTGATCGCCAAGATCGATGCCTGTAATAAGGCCGATGCCGAGGCTCAGGCTGACCCGCACTTCTTTGACGAGTTCCTCGAGAAGTGGGACCGCGGCGAGTACCACGACTAGTGGGGTTACGCGGTTTTTCCAAACCGCGTAACCGGCCGACGCTGCGAAGCCATCTGGCGGGCAATCTGCCGTTCAGCTTCGGCGGCATGACCAGAAGGTCAATGCCGCCTCGCTTCACGGCACCTTGCCTCGCCAGCTGACTTCTCGCTGACGTTGGGGGTACCTGTGGGGTTACCGCTGTTGTTGCGAAGCTTTCTGGTTCAGTAAGCTGCTCCGATAACACGTTTGCTTGCTGAGCTTGTGGGCTTCGTTTTGGCGGGACCCGGTATTCTGCAGCTTTTCAATTGACGGCTCGCGTTTCTGTGAGGGGGCGCGGGCCGGTTTTCTATCAGCCCTATTGACTTGGCGGGCTGTCGTAAGAAAGGGAAGGCTCCTATGGAGTTTGTTCTTGATAACGGTTCTATCCGCGTGGCACTGAGCACGGCGGGCGGGTCGTTCACTTCTATTACGGCCAACGGCCGTGAGTACCTGTGGCAGGGCGACCCGGCGGTGTGGTCGGGCCAGGCACCCATTTGTTTCCCGATCTGCGGCGGCCTTCGTGACGGTCGCGCAATGACCATGGGCGGCCGCGAGGTCAAGCTCGCCCGCCACGGCTTTGCTCGCAAGCAGGAGTGGAAGCTCGAGGAGCGGAGCGACAACATGGTTGTGCTGAGCTTAAGCTCTGCCGACCATGCCGAGTTGCTCGAGCAGTACCCGTATCCGTTTAAGATCGTTGCTCGTTACACGATCGATGCGGAGAAGGTGGCCGTGTCGTACGAGGTGACCAATGAGGGCACCGAGGACATGCCGTTCTTTGTGGGCGGTCACCCTGGCTTTAAGTGCCCGCTCGACGAGGGCGAGTCCTATGACGATTACGAGCTCCGTTTTGAGCAGCGTGAGGCCGCTGAGCTCTGTACTGCCGTTCCCTCGACAGGCCTGATTGATGTCGAGCATCGCAGCAAAAACCCGATGGTCGGCCACGACCTGCCGCTGACTCACGAGCTCTTCGACTTTGCCGAGACCATCTTTGATGTGCTCGAGAGCCATGTGGTCACGCTGACCAAGAAGACCGAGGACAAGGGCGTGCGCCTGACGTTCCCCGATATGCCGTACCTGATTGTGTGGAGCAAGCCCGAGGGCGACTTTGTGGCCGTGGAACCGTGGGGCGGCCTGTCCACCTGTTCCGACGAGGACGATATCCTGGAGCACAAGCGTGGCTGCCTGGTGGCCAAGCCGGGGGAGACCGTCACCCGCGGCTTTGAGATCGAGATCCTTTAACGAGTTATCGTATGTTTGGGGCGGGTTATGCCGCCCCGGAACAGGAGTTCAACATGATTCTGACCGTTACCATGAACCCGTCGATTGATACGCGCTATCAGCTCGACAAGCTGATCATCGACGACGTGAACCGTGTGACGCCCGAAAAGACCGCTGGCGGCAAGGGCCTCAACGTGAGCCGTGTGCTGCTGCAGTTGGGCGACGATGTGCTCGCGACCGGTCTGCTCGGCGGCCACATGGGTGCCTATATGGCCGAGCTTATGGATGCCGACGGCGTCAAGAACGACTTTGTGCCCATCGCCGGTGAGACGCGCAGTTGCCTGAATATTCTGCACGAGGGTAATCAGACCGAGCTGCTGGAGAGCGGCCCGCAGATCGCTCCGGCCGAGCTCGAGGCCTTTACGGCCAAGTTTGCCGAGCTTGCAGCGAAGGCGGACGTCGTGACGCTTTCGGGCTCGCTGCCGCGTGGCGTCGATGCCGGCTACTATGCCGAGCTCGTCAAGATCGCCGAGGAGGCGGGCGCCAAGGTGCTGCTCGACACCTCGGGTGCATCGCTGGAGGCCGCGCTGGAGTCCGACGCCAAGCCTGAGCTCGTAAAGCCCAACCTGACCGAGATTAACGGCCTGCTGGGTACGTCCTATACGACCGATGATGTCGATGCCCTGCGCGAGGCGCTTGCCGCCGATGACCGTTTTGCCGGTATCCCCTGGGTTGTCGTTTCGATGGGCGCTGCCGGTTCGGTTGGCTTCCATGAGGGTCGCGCGTTCCGCGCCAAGACGCCCGCGATTGCGGCTGTGAACGCAACGGGTTCCGGCGACTCGACCATCGCCGGCTTTGCGCATGCGATTGCTGCTGGTGCCGACGACGTCACGGTGCTCAAGACCGCCAATACCTGCGGCAAGCTCAACGCCATGGATCCCAAGACCGGCCACCTGGTCATGGACCGCTGGGACGAGGTCTACAACAGCGTTGAAGTAACGGAGCTGTAGGGTTACGCGGTTTTACCAAACCGCGTAACCGGCCGACGCTGCAAACCCGCCAGAGCGGCAATCTGCCTTTCAGCTGCGGCGGCATGACCAGAAGGTCAATGCCGCCTTGTTTCAAGGCACCTTGCTCGCTCTGGCGGGTTTTCGCTGCCGTTGCCAAAACATCGGCGTTGCCTTGCTTCGGGAATGCGGCAGATAGAGACGTTCCTTTTTTGCCGGCAGTTTGGGACACTCCTTACGGGGCACCCCCCCTCCACAGCGCCTATGCCAGCTTGTCGATTTGCCCAATCTCCCAGAGCGGAATGTTGACGAGCGTGCCCTCGTCTCTATATGCCGCTAACGATGTTCTCACGCAGCGCTCGAGCTTGAACTTCTCGCAGGCAATCCTCAGGCTCTTTGCTTTGAGGTTCTCTGCCGCCTTGACCTCGAGCGGAAGCACGGTCCCCGCATGGTCGATGGCAAAGTCAGTCTCTGCATTGCCGGAGGAGGATGACCAATACGCGGGAGTTTTGCCTTGGAGCAAAAGCTCCTGTGCGACGTATTGCTCGGTCAGCGAGCCTTTGAACTCCGTAAAAACAGCGGGCCCGTTCAGAGCAATGGCCGGCGAGAGGCCAGAGAGTGCTCCGAGGATGCCGGTGTCGATGCAGAACAGCTTGAAGCCCGAGAGATCCTCGTAGCTTGTGAGCGGTGCTCTTAGGGCGGAAACACGTGGTACCTTATGAACGATTCCATAGTCCATGAGCCACTGGAGGCTTTCCTCAAAATCGCGTGCGCGCGCCCCGGGACGAAGCGCGCCGTAGACGAACTTCTTGTTTTCCTTTGCGAGCTGGCCGGGAAGGGATTTCCAAACCAGCCTCATGCGCTCGACGATGCGGGCTGGCGCATGCTTGCCAAAATCGGATTCGTAAGCTTCGATGATTTGCTGCTGAAGCCTGCGGGCCTCGATGAAATCGTGGGAGGCGGCGAAAGCGGAGACAACTTCTGGCATGCCACCGACAACGAGGTATTCCTTGAGCAGGCGCTCGAGCTTTTCGGAAACGTTTGCCAGCAGGTCCATGTCTGCGGCAAGGATGGCATCTGCGAGCGGATCGCCATCGACGGCACGAACGAACTCGACAAACCCCATGGGGCGCATGGTAAGCTGGTCAATCTTGCCGACGGGGAACGACTCGTTTTCGCGTCGGAGCGCGAGCCCCATATAGGAGCCGGCTGCCACGATATGGTATTCCGGCGCCAGCTCGTTGAAGTATTTGAGCGAGGTGATGCCACGCGGTGCCTCTTGGATTTCGTCGAAGATGATGAGTGTGTCTGTCGGCGTTATGGTCTGGCCGCGCAGGAGCTCTATCTGGGAGATGATGCGTTTGGGGTCAAGGCTTCCGTCGAACAGCGAGCGTGCGCCCGGTTCGAGCATAAAGTCAAAACGGATGACGTTTTGATACTGCTGGCCTGCGAATTCGTTGAGAAGCCAGGTTTTTCCCGTCTGGCGGGCCCCCTTAAGCAGGAGGGGCTTGCGGTTTGCCCTAGATTTCCAAGCGATGAGTTCGTCCATTAGCTGTCGCTGCATACTGCCTCCTAACGATCATGGTTAGTATAAGACCGTGTTGGTCTTTCCATCGAAAAATGTGGGAATGAACCACGTTTTTCCATCGAATAATGTGGGAGGCAACCACGTTTTTCCATCGAATATTGTGTGGGTTTAGGTCGGCACCTGGGGACGTTCCTTTTCTGCCGGCAGTTTGGGACACTCCTTGCTTTGGTGTAAATTAGTTACCTTTGCATCAGAAAACGGCGCCCGTCGGCGATGTTGCCGGCGGGCGCCGTTGTCGTGTAGGTGGCTATGTCGTGCGGGCTGCTGTTGAGCGTCCGGGTCTGTGCTCTACAGTGAGTCGATAAAGCGCTGCTGGGCGGCGCGGCCGGCCTCGTCCCACTTAAAGACGCCGGCGTTGTCGAGCACGTGGCCAAACACCACGCCGACCTCTTCGTGTAGGATATCGATGGCGTTGTCGGCCGTAAGCTCGTCGGCGCGGCGGGCATAGACATCTTCGGCCCACGCGGCATGGCTGCGGCAAAGATCATCGCTCTCGAGCGCGCCGGCAAGATCGTAGCTGGCGTCGACCTTGGCTGCCAGCAGGTGCTCGCGGACAGCGCCGAGCTCGGGAACCAAGCGCGGCGGCAGAATAGCCAGGCCCATGACCTCAATCAGGCCGATGTTCTCCTTCTTAATGTGGTGGTACTCGGCATGCGGGTGGAAAACGCCCAGCGGGTGCTCGTCGGTCGTGATATTGCAGCGAAGTGCAAGGTAGGCCTCATAAATTTCGCCGCCAGCGTTGCCGCGGGAGTCTACGCGGCGAATGACGGGCGTCACGGTGTTGTGCGCCACGCCATCGGCTGTGTGCGCGATGACGCCCACGGACTCATCGGTCCACTCGCGCCAGGCGAGGATAATCTTCTCGGCAGCGTCGAGCAGCTGAGCGCGGTCGTGCGAGCGAAGGCGCAGCACCGAGAGCGGCCATTGCAGCACAGTGCCGGTGACCTGGTCAAATCCGGGCACGCTAAACTTCGAGACCTCGGCGGCATGCATCATGGGGAACTCGTGCGCGCCGCCCTGGAAGTGGTCGTGCGACAGAATCGAGCCGCCCACGATGGGCAGGTCGGCGTTAGAGCCAATAAAGTAGTGCGGGAACAGGTCCACAAAATCGAGCAGGCAGGTCAGACCCTTGCGGTCGACGTGCATCGGACGATGCTCGGAGCTCATGGCAATGCAGTGCTCGTTAAAGTACGCGTACGGGCTGTACTGGAAGCCCCAGCGCTCGCCGTCGAGCTGGATGGGGATTACGCGCAGATTCTGGCGGGCGGGGTGAGCGCCGCCGTCGGCTGCGGCAGAGCGTCCGGGATAGCCCTCGTTTTCGATGCAGAGCTGGCAGGCAGGATACTTCTCGCCCGTGTTCTTGGCTGCACCTGCCGCGGCGATATCGCGCGGGTCCTTCTCGGGCTTGGACAGGTTGATGGTGATCTCAAGATCGCCCCAGTTGGTGGGGGTGCTCCATTTGATGTTGCGCGCGATGGCGGCACGGCGCACGTAGCCGGCGTCGCAGCACAGGCCGTAGAACCAGTCGGTCGCGGCGCGGGGCTCGTTGACGCCCATGCGTCCGTTGAACTCTTCGTTTACAACCGAAGGCCTTGGCATGAGCGCGCCCATGATACGCATGGCGATGCGGTCGCGGCCTGACGCCGTGTCCTCGGCAGCACCGTTGGCAATGGCGGCCTCGGAAAGCACGGCAAGCGCGCCCTCCAGGTCAAAGTCGGGGAGTGTATCGGGGTGCAAGAGCGAAATCTTCTCGGTCTTGAGCGCCCAAGCCATGTCGAGTGCGGGACCCGTGGCGCCGATGCACTCCAAAATGGTGTTGTATGCCCAGATGCGATCGTCCTGGCCGATCATCGATCGGTGGATAGCGTACTCGATCAGGTTCTGCGCGGCCTCGCGCACGTCAGTCATTACAGCCATGCCGCGTAAGCCCCCTTGTCAGAGATGGCGTAGTGACGGGCAGAGCCCTCGCCCAGCCAGCTGTTCATCTTGGTGATAAAGGTGTCGACCAGATCGAGCGGCACAAAGGCCTGGATGGTACCGCCAAAGCCGCCACCGTGAATACGAACGGCGCCACGGCCGTCGAGCACGTGCTCGGCCAGTGCCAGGGCATACATGGAGGGCTGCTCGGAGCCCAGCTTGGCAACGACATTCTGCAGGTACATGGCAGAGCTGGCGCCGGACTCGCGCGTCAGGACCAGGAACTGGTCAATGTCGCCGGCGTTCAGGGCAGCCCAGCGCTTATCGACCAGGCCGTTCTCGTACCAGTAGTGAACGGCGCGCAGGCAGGCACGGTCGCCCAGCTTGGCGCGCAGCTCGGGGAGTTTGGCGTCAAAGTCGGCAACGTCGACCTCGCACAGGCGTGCCTTGCCAAACTCGGCGGCGACGTCTTGCATTTCGCGCGGAACGGCGGCGTAGTCATCGGTGGCGGCCACGTGGTCGGCGCCGACCTTAACGAGCACGAGCGCATAGCCGTGGTCCTCAAAGTTGAGCTCGAGCTTCTGGGTCTTAGGCTGAGCCTGGTCCTCAAAGTCCATGTAGGCAAGGCCGCCCAGACATACGGCGGCCTGGTCCATCAGACCGCAGGGCTTGCCGTAGTAGTTGTTTTCGGTGCGCTGGCTCATCTGAGCGAGCGTGACGGGCTCAATGGCGGGCGCGCCCCAGAGCGTCTCCATGGCACGACCGTACGCGGCCTCGACGGCTGCAGAGCTGGAAAGGCCGCCACCCGAGGGGACGGAGCAGGTGAAGGCGAAGTCGAAGCCGTGGGGCTCAACGCCAAGGGCTGCAATCTCGTGCGCCATGCCGCGGACGAGGCTTGCGGACGTGCCCTTCTCGGACTCCTGAACATCCAGCGTGTCGAGTGTGATCTCAAACGTAGGATAGCCCTCGTCGGCGACGCGGACCTTGTTGGAGTCGGTCGCCACGGCAATGCCGTCAACGGCGACATCGAGCGAGCCGGCGATAACGTGGCCGCCCTCGTGATCGGTGTGGTTGCCGCTGATCTCGGAACGGCCGGGCGCGTGCACGTAGAGCACCTGGCGGTCGGCGATGGGCCCAAACTCCTCCTCAAACAGCTTGGTGAGCGTGGCGAGTGTCTTTTCGTCGGGCGCGGTCATGTGAGTCTTCCTTTCTTGGTTATCCCGAGTTATCGGGCTTTGCATATGAGTACGTAAACATATCAAGGTGCGAGGGAGTAGGCGGGAGTCATAACGCTGCTCCCTCGCACCTCGACGAGGGTGGGTTAACAAATCGTCGAGAATCGGTAGACGATCGTCGAGCTAAACGGGTGGTCAGGTGTGCAGACGGGATGTGCCCAATCTGTGTGATGATTGTTATCAGGCCAAAACTCGGGCTCAAATGCGACGCCGTCGCGAGGACCGTAACTGCAGCCGTCTTTGGCGTCGATATCGCTGAGCCAGTTGCCAGTATACAGATGCGCGCCCGGTGCGGTTACGAAGATGTCGAGCGTGCGGCGCGAGTTTGGATCTTGCAAGCGCAGCGCGTGGCGCGGGTCGGCGTCGGGGGTAAAGCCATCCAGGCAGAAACAATGGTCAAAGCCCCGTGCAATCTTGAGCTGCTCGTCGTTTGCCTCGATGTCGCGGCCGAGCGCCTTGGGTGCGCGGAAATCGAATGGCGTGCCGGCCACGGGGCGAACCTCGCCAGAAGAGACGTTGTCCTGGCGCTGGGGGAGGAAAGCCTCGGCGTCGATAGTCGCGACCTGGTCCAGAACCGTGCCGGCATCGTGCCCCGTAAGGTTGAAATACGTGTGGTTGGTCATGTTGACGAAGGTGTCGGCATCGGTAACGCAGCTTTGCGTGCAGGTGAGCTCTGCGGCACCCGTTGGCCCCGCCTGCAGGACATAGGCAACGGTAAAGGTGCGGTTGCCCGGGAGGCCCAGTTCGCCGTCGGCCAACTTACATGTAAAACTCACCGTGTTGGTAATCTCGTCGACTGTGGCGCTCCACACGCGCTTATGAAGGCCATGCTCAAGGTCGGTGTGCAGATTATTGGTTTTGTCAGGACCATCGTTGCATGCCATCTGATAGACCATGCCGTCAATCTTGATTTGGCCTTTATCCGTTCGGTTGGCCGAAGGGCCAATAGTTCCGCCGTAGCATGCCGGATTGTCGAAGTAGCCATCGAGGGCATCGAAGCCGAGCACGATGTCGGCAACATCGTTTGAGGCATCGGGAACCTCGATGCCAAGGATGGTCGCGCCATAGTCCATGACACGCACGCGGGCACCCGCGCAAACAAGGTTATAGACCGTAACCGGCGAGCCGCTGGGGGCGGTGCCGAACGGAGTTGTGGTAATCATGAGCGTCCTTTCGAATACGACGCCATAGTCTGCGCGCCCGGAACGCAGGCTATCATGGTATCGGTGTGTTTACGCCTTATGTTAACGTACTCATAGCCTGGAACCACGGACTTCTTCGCTTTCCTGCAATCGGTCGAAAATGAGCCGTGAACGGTATTCAGGTGGTGTTGAGGGCGCTGCATAACTGCTGATAGGTATAGTAGAGTACGTTAACATTATCGATAGACAACAAAGCCTCCCGTGTGACCTGCAATTTCGCATGGGGCATTTAGGTTTCCTACAGGAGCGAAGGTGATTTTGTGGCAAGGCGCCCTTCCAATGACACGGGTTCGCGTCCGGTTTCCATGGCCGACGTTGCCCGCGTTGCCGGTGTTTCGCAGCAGACGGTTTCGCGCGTTGCCAACGGATTGCCCAACGTGAACGAGCAGACGCGTCAGCGCGTGCAGGCAGCCATGCAGGAGCTCGGTTTCCGTCCGAGCTATGCCGGTCGCTCGCTGCGCGACGGCCGCTACCATTCGGTCGGGCTGTGCGTTAACGACGTCACCAAGTTCGGTAACCTGACGATGATCGACGGCATTGCCAGTGCAGCCCGCGAGCGCGGTTGTGCTATCACGCTGGTCGAGATGTCCAAGACCGAGGAGTTTTCGCTTGCCGAGGCCACTCGCCGCATGGCAGCGCTGCCGGTGGATGGCATCATCATCGGCATGAGTCGACTGGCGCCCGACTTTGAGACGTTTGAGCCTCTGCCGGGTATCGGCACGGTCATCGTCACCATGTATGCTCACCCGCGGGTAACCACGGTCGACTCTGACCACTATGGCTGCTCTCTATTGCTTATGGATCATCTGTTTGAGCTGGGCCACGAGCAAATTCGCTTTATCGGCGGTCCGTCCTTCTCGGTCGACGAACAGTTCCGCCGGGCTGGTTGGAGAGATTCTCTCGAGCGCAGGCATATCAAAATGGCCGAACCACTCGAAGGCGACTGGTCTGCCAACAGCGGTTACGAGGCCGGCAGATATCTGGCCGAGCACGACCGCACCATGACGGCGATCTATGCGGCAAACGACCAGATGGCAAATGGCGCCATTGCAGCGCTGCGCGATAGTGGCTTGCGCGTGCCCGAGGACGTGAGCGTGGTGGGCGTCGACGATTCGCTCGACGATTTTGTCGCACACAACGAGCTCACGACCGTGCGGTTCGATCTACATCAGCGTGGACGCGAGGTGTTCGAGCATGCGGTCCCCGAGGCGGGTACGGCGGGCAAAACCGTTGCCATTCGTATTCCCGGCCAGCTCATCATTCGACATAGCACGGCGGCACCACGCGCATAGTTTCCGCAGGTCAACGGGGATATGTTGAACATCAATAACAAATGATAAGGATGCCGGCAGATAGCTGTTGGGATGCAGCCGAGTGCTATGATAGACGGGCTCTTTTGTCTATCTAGGAGGCTTTGCCTGATGGAGATCACCAAGGATATCCGCTACGTTGGCGTCGACGATCACGATATTGACCTGTTCGAGGGCCAGTACGATGTGTCCGAGAACGGTATGGCATACAACAGCTACGTTATCTTGGGCGAAAAGATCGCTGTCGCCGATTCGGTCGACGGCGGTTTTGTTGACGAGTGGCTCGACAACATCGAGGCCGTGCTCGATGGCCGTACGCCCGATTACCTGGTCGTCCATCACATGGAGCCCGATCACTCCGCCGGTATCGCCGCCTTTATGGAGCGCTATCCCCAGGCAAAGATTGTGGCCAGTATGGGCGCCTTCCGCATGATGACCAACTACTTTGGTACCGATTATCCGGAGCGCAAGATGGTCGTCAAAGAGGGCGACGTGCTCGACCTGGGCGGCCACAGTCTGACCTTTGTCGGCGCCCCCAACGTGCACTGGCCCGAGGTGCTGTTCTCCTACGAAGCCACCGACAAGGTGCTCTTTAGTGCCGACGGCTTTGGCAAGTTTGGCGCTAACGACATCGAGGATCCCGAAGGCTGGGCCTGCGAGGCGCGTCGTTACTACTTTGGTATCGTGGGCAAGTTCGGCAAGTTTGTGCAGGCCGTGCTTAAGAAGGCCGCCGATCTGGACATTCAGATTATCTGCCCGCTCCACGGCCCCGTGCTGACCGAGAACCTGGGTTATTACCTCGACACCTACAACACCTGGTCGAGCTATCAGCCCGAGGACGAGGGCATCACGATCGCCTATGCGAGCGTGTATGGCCATCTGAAGGCTGCCGTCGAGGAGCTCGCATCTGCGCTCGAGGCTCGCGGCCAGAAGGTCTCCGTCTTTGACCTGGCTCGCGACGACATGGCCGAGGCCGTTGAGGATGCGTTCCGCTACGACCGTCTGGTGCTCGCCTCCATTACCTATCAGGGCGAGATCTTCCCGTGCATGAGCACCTTTATCCACACGCTCGCCGAGCATGCCTACCAGAACCGCACCGTGGCGCTTGTCGAGTCCGGTTCCTGGGCGCCCGCAGCTGCCAAGGTTATGACCAAGGAGATCGAGGGCATGAAGGACATCACCCTGACGCAGAACAAGGTGACTGTGCTGGGCTCGCTCAACGACGCCTCGCGCGCTCAGATCGAGGCCCTCGCCGACGAGCTCTCCAAGTAGCGACACGTTCACTTTTGGCGCTCAACTATCACAACCACCACAAAGGGGACAGGCACCTTTGTGGTGGTTTTTGTTTAAGCGCCGGCGATGATGAGGGCTGGACGTGCGCTGTCGGTGGCCTTGGCGATTGAGGTGGCGACGGCATGATCGGGGTCACGGTCCATCACGATGGCGTCGACATCGGTCAGCTCGGCAAAACGGTACATGCCACGTCCGTTGACCTTACTGGCGTCCATGAGGGCGACGCTTTGATGGGCCGCGGCGATCATAGCCGTTTTGGTCTCGGCCATCTGGGGAAAGTCGGTCGTAAAGCCGCAGCTGGAGACAAAGGCGCCGGGGCACATGACGGCCAGATCGGCATGGACCATTTGAAGCGCCTGCATAGTGAGCGGTCCGTACAAATAACGATGGCCTTTGCGCAGCGCCCCGCCCAGCATGACGACATCGACCGAGGGCATGCTCTCGTCGATGTAATCGGCAATGGTAATGTCTGCCGTGATGACGGTGATGCCGTCGCGCTGGTCGAGGAGCCGGACGAACTCGAGCGCCGTGGTGCCCGAGTCGACGAGCAGCGTGTCGCCGTCATTGACGAGCTCGATGGCGCTTTGCGCGATGGCCTGCTTGGCAGCGACGTTGACATTGATGCGGCGATCCTGCGTGGAGACGGTCAGGCGTTTGTGGAGCGAAACGGCACCGCCGTGCGTGCGGCGCAGCTTGCCTGCTTCGGCGAGCGCGTCCAGGTCGGCGCGGGCGGTGACGGAGGACACGCCAAAGGTCTGGGCGATTTCTGCTACCTGCACCGAGGCATTATGCTCGAGCATTTCCATGATGGCGGCACGACGCTCATCGGCGAAGGCTCGGGTTGTTGCGTGGGCCATAGCTGCTCCATTCTCGGCAAAATTTGCAGGAATTGTGTTGACTCTATTTTCGTTCATTTTCTTTTTGAGTAAGAAAACACCTTTCGATTACTTATCTTTTCTATAAAAGAAAGACGCTGAACGCCTAAAATTCAATATCGAACATGTCCACTCTGCTCAAATTCCTTCCGTTTACTTTTCAAAAACGACTGTATTGACCTGCATGGGCTCAATATCTCGCGCGTGTAAAGCCGCTGAATTTCATACAATGAGCGCAGTAAAACGCAAGGTAAAACGCCTTGTGAACAACTACGCCCGATGTCCAGATGCGGGCGAGGGAGAGGAGCAAACGCTCATGGCACTTGTTACCACCGAAAAGATGCTCAAGGACGCTCAGGCCGGCCACTACGCCGTCGGCGCGTTCAACGTCGAGAACCTCGAGTTTGTTATGGCCGTTCTGGCCGCTGCCGAGGAGACCAAGTCCCCCGTCATCATGCAGACCACCCCGGGCACCATCAAGACCGCTGGTCTGGACTACTTCTACGGCATGGTCAAGGCTGCCGCCGAGCGCGCTTCCGTGCCTGTCGCTCTGCACCTCGATCACGGCGATGGCTATGACCGCTGCATGCAGGCTTTCCGCACGGGCTACACCTCTGTCATGATTGACGGTTCGCACGAGTCCTTCGAGGACAACATCGCTCTGACCAAGTCCGTCGCCGATGCTGGCCGCGCCATGGGCGTGCCCGTCGAGGCCGAGCTCGGTAAGGTTGGCGGCAAGGAGGACGACGGTCCCGCGGTTGAGGGCGAGAGCCCCTACACCGATCCGGCCGAGGCCAAGGAGTTCGTCGAGCGTACCGGCTGCACCTCGCTGGCCATTGGCGTTGGCACCAGCCACGGTGTGTACACGAGCGATCCGCACATCGAGCAGTCCGTGGTCAAGGCCATCCGCGACGCCGTCGACGTGCCGCTGGTTCTGCACGGCACCTCTGGTGTGCCCGATGAGCAGGTTGCCGAGGCTGTGAAGAACGGCATCTGCAAGGTCAACTACGCCACCGAGCTGCGTCAGGCCTACACCAAGGGCTTCATGGCCTACATGGCCGAGAACCCTGCCTGCTTCGATCCCAAGAAGCCGGCCAAGGAGGGCATGCGTGAGATCACCGAGCTGGTTAAGATCCGCATGACCAACCTCAACTCTGTGGGCAAAGCAGAGTAACAGCAAGGGTACTCCGACTCGCTATATATCCCGGGGAGGGACGAGGGCTTAGTTCCCCAATCGTCCTCGGGCATGCAAAAAGCCTCGCTGCGCACTTCGTGCGGCGAGGCTTTTTGCCCCCTGCGGAAAGATTGGTGAACTAAGCCCTCGTCCCTCCCAGGTTGACCTACTCGAGGTCGTCGCCCTTGTGGCGTTAGGGCGGAAAATAATAAGAAGCCTTCGCGCTGCGGAATGATTTTGGAAACTAAGTACGGGGACCCGCCCAAGCCGTCCTGCTCGATCGCCCTTGTGGCGTTGGGGCGGAAAGTATGGGGCGTTAGGGCTTTGCTGATGGGGGATTAGTATGCCCGGGCTTGGTTGGGGAATGCCTGGTCTAGTGAGGCTTGGAGTTTTTCGAAGGATGTCTGCAGGTTGAGGTGTTGGTCTGCAGAGCGTTTTGCTTCTGTGGTGGGGGAGTCGAGGAGGCCGTTTCTCTGTGTCGGGGGGAAGGAGAAAAGGTTTGCATGATTAAGGGATGGCTGCTGTGCTGCGTCGTTGGAAGAATGCATGCTTATGCGGCCTCCTCGATGTCCACCAAAAGGTTGCGCACGGGGTGTGCTGCTAGGTCCCGTGCGTTGGCAGTATTATGCCGCGGCTGCTGCAAAGAAGCGCTAAAGAAAGGCTTAACCTGGTTTGGTGTTACGATGAAACTGCAGGTCAGAGGTATCGAGTAACACTCTTGAAAGGTTATGGGCTTAAGGGCTTTCTAAGGTTTGTGACGTGGATGTGGCGCGGACGTGCGGAGCGTGTGAATGCTCGTTCCTAGCGCTGCGGCTCTGCAGCCCGCACCTGCTCGATGACCTTTTCCATCGTGGAGTCGATACGGTCTTTTTTGAGCTCGCATTCCCAGATGGTTATGGGCGTCCAGCCCATTTGAGTGAGTGCTGCCACGGCAGCGCGGTCGCGCTCGACGTTGCGGCGAAACTTTGCCTCCCAAAACTCAACGTTGCGCTTGGGCTGGCTCGGATTGCACTTGGGGCAGCGGTGCCAAAAGCAGCCGTTGACGAAGATGGCGATCTTGCGCCCGGGAAAGGCGATGTCGGGTTTGCCGGGAACCTTCCATTCCAAGCGATAGCCCGTAAGGCCCGCGGCGCGCAGGCGCTGGCGAACGAGCAGCTCGGGCTTGGTGTTCGCACGCTTGTTGCCCTTCATGGACTTTTTTATAGCAGCGCGGCGGCGCACCAGTTCGCGCTCGTCGGCGGAAAGGTCCGAGGTATCGATGCCGTCGAGCAAGCCGGGCTTGGGACGCTTTTTTCTGCGGCGCTTAGGTTTACGTTTGGGCTTGGTAGCAGATTCGTCTGCCGCGGTGGCCTCGGCGCCGTTGGCCTCGAGCCGGTCTTCCTTCAACTCAATCAGCGCGTCGATAAGCCCCTTGTCGGCGGGCATCCACTCAACGGTGGCAAGCGAGGTGCGTGGAATCCAGCGGATATCGAGCTGACGGTCATGCTTCTGGGGTTTGCCAGACTCTTTAGCCAGCGAGCAGTAGTAGCACTCCATGGAGAGATGAAAATCGGGGTAGTCGTACTCAACGGTGTAAAAATCGCGCAGGTTGGTGACTTTGACCCGTAGCTCTTCCATGAGCTCGCGGCGCACGGCGTCCTCGGGGGTCTCGCCGCGCATGAGCTTGCCGCCGGGGAACTCCCAAAGTCCCTGCATGTCGCCGTAGCCGCGCTGCACGGCAAGCAGCTCATCAGATCCATCCCTGCGAATGATCCCAGCGGCAACATGAACAGTCTTCAATAGGAGTCCTCTCTCAACATCAACACGCGGCAGGGTTGCTACCCGTACCTTACACAACGGTAAGGCAAGCGTAAGCCATATCGATGGTAGCCGACTCGTCTTCTTGCGACTATAGATGCCGTAGACTAATTGCAAGAAAGGACTCGGTATGCAAACCACGCACATGGCGACCCCGGTACTGGAGGTCGCGCATCTCGAAAAGGTATACGGAGCGCTGGGCAACGTGACCCGCGCGCTCAACGACGTCAGCTTTACCGTCAACCGCGGCGAATTCGTTGGCATCATGGGCGCTTCGGGCTCGGGCAAGTCGACGTTGCTCAACTGCGTGTCGACCATCGATAGCGCCACGAGCGGCACGATCCGCATTAACGGTCAGGACGTGACGCGCATGAAGCAGGCTAAGCTTTCGCAGTTCCGCCGCGAGGAGCTCGGCTTTATCTTCCAGGACTCCAACCTGCTCGATACGCTCACGGCGCGCGAGAACATCGCCCTGCCGCTCACCATCGCCCGCACAAACTCGGCAGAGATCTCGACCCGCGTGCAGGATGTGGCAGCGCGCCTGTCCATCAGTCAGGTGCTCGACAAGTATCCCTACCAGATGTCCGGCGGTCAGCAGCAGCGCGTTGCCGCGGCTCGCGCGCTCGTCACCGACCCCACTATGATTATGGCCGACGAGCCCACCGGCGCCCTCGATTCCAAGAGCGCTCGCCTGCTGCTCGAGAGCCTGGAGGCCCTCAATCGCCGCCTGCGCGCCACCGTGCTCATGGTCACGCATGACAGCTTTGCTGCCAGCTACACGAGCCGTGTGTTGTTTATCCGCGACGGCAAGATCTTCACCGAGCTGCGCCGCGGCGACACCGACCGCCGAGAGTTTTTCGACCGCATTATGGAGGTCGTTGCCATGATGGGCGGTGAGGGCTCCGATGCTCTGTAAACTCGCTTGGGGCAACGTTCGCCGTGCCGGCCGCGACTACCTCGTCTACCTTTTGACGCTCACCCTGGGCGTCACGGTCTTCTATGCCTTTAACACCATCTCGATGCAGGTTGACATCGCCGGAATCGATGAAAAGGGCTTGGCGCAGGTTATGGGCAGCATGCTCGGCAACCTGACATACTTTTTGGCCGGTGTCATGGCCTTTTTAATGGTGTATGCCAATAACTTCATCATGAAACGCCGCAAGAAGGAGTTTGGCCTGTACCAAGTGCTCGGCATGGGGCGCGGGCGCGTCGCCACGATCATGGCGCTCGAGACGGTGATTGTCTCGGTCGGCGCCTTTGTCGCCGGCATTGTGCTGGGTGTGGGACTCTCCCAGCTCATGACGTTCTTTACGGCCTCGCTCTTTAAGACACAGATCGCCAATTTCCACTTCTTTTTCTCGGTGCATGCGTTCAATCTGACCCTTGCCTGCATGCTCGTAATGTTTGTGCTCACGCTACTGCTGAACCTTCGCGCCGTGCGTCGTACCAAACTCATCGAGCTTATGGGTGCCGAGCGTCGCAACGAGAGCATCAAGACACGCAACCCCTGGATCGCGATTGCCATCTTTGTCGTGGGCGTGGTGCTTGTGGGCGTGGCCTATTACCGTCTGCTACGCGATGGGTTCCCGCTAACCGCGACGGACAGCAAGCTGCAAGAGGCCATGAACCAGTTTGGCATTACGACCGCTATGGTTACCGTGGGCACCTTTGCCCTGTTCTGGGGACTCTCGGGCATGCTCATCAAGCTGCTGCAGAGCCTGCGCGGCGTGTATTGGCGCGGCCTCAACATGTTTACCGTGCGCCAGCTTGCGGCCAAGGTCAACACGGTGTGCTTTTCGATGGGCGTCATCGCGATGCTCCTGTTTTTGGCCATCACCTCGGTGACGTGCGGTATGTCGATTGCCAATGTGATGAACGAAAACCTGGAGCGCTATAACCCTGTTGACGTGTCACAGACGTATGTCTATTACACGCCCGATACGCTCGACTACTACAAAGAGTACATCAATCCGTCTGAAGCCGATCGCATGGTGCTGGCCGATAGTACGGTCGATTTGTACTCCGCATGGCACGGCGATCCATGGCACGGCGATCGTAAGGGCAAGTCGGCGGACAACAACGACGAGACCGGCAAGAAGGTCAATATCGCCGATGTTGCCGGTGAGCATGTGCAGATCGATTCGTATCTGAGTTACCCGTTTGGTGGTTCGGATCCTTCGGTGACCCCAAGTGAGATGTGCAAGATCATGGGCGAAAAGCTTCCCAAGGCGTTCGGGGGTAGCAATGCCGATGCGATGGGTCTGTTTGTGACGCCGGCGAGCCAGTACAACAAACTGCGTCAGATGATGGGCGGGGAGCCGGTGCATATCGGTCACGACCAGTATCTGCTCACGTGTGATATGGGCGGCGAGCTGGTCGACCTGTACACCAAGTATATGGCTGGCGGCCATGCCCTTACCTTGGGCGGGCATGAGCTCAAGCCCGCAACCGATAAGTCGGACGAAGATACGGCGGCCATCGCCAACTCGGCGATGGGCAGTAATCCGGGTACCGTCGTCGTTGCCGACGAGCTGTTGTCCCAACTTAATCTGCAGCCGTATTCCAGTAGCCTGCTCGTTAACTACAAACAGGGGATGGATACGACCGAGGCAGACGAGAGCATTAAATACACTGTGCTCGACAATCTGCTCGTTGACGGCGAGGAGCCGGGGTCGTGGGGAACCTTCATCACACGCTCCGAGATGTACACGCAAGCAGCGCAAATGAACGGTCTTATTAGCTACCTAGCCATCTACATCGGCTTTGTATTGGTCGTTGCATGTGCGGCGATTCTATCGATCCAGCAACTCTCCAACGTGGCCGACGGCAGCCGCAGCTATCGTGTGCTGGCACAGATCGGCTGCGACGACCGCCAGATTCGCCATTCGGTGATGGCGCAACAAGCGGTGTTCTTCCTGTTCCCGCTGGCAGTGGGCCTGGCGCACTCCTTTGTGGCACTTAAGGTGATCATCGAACTGGTGAGCATTTTCGGAAATATGAGCATCGGCGGCACCGTGGGCCTCACCTGTGCAATCTTCTTGGCAGCATACGGTGGCTACTTCCTGGTGACCTACCTCATGAGTACCGGCATGGTGCGAGCTGCCATAGCCACCCGCTACAGCGAGTAACAAGCGGGCAAAATCGTCGCAAAATCAGAGGCGTATGACCGCCGCGAAGGGACCAGGGGCCCTTTCGCGGTGGTTTTTGCCTATCTGGGGGTGTCTCGGATGCAAGTGAGTAGACTTTTTTGAACTTGCCGAGCACATCGTGACAAATGATCTATAAAACTGCAGGTCAGAACTGTGGCGTTTTGGGGCGTGCTTGGCCTCCTGCAAAAAGCCTACTCACTTGGTTTTTCTGCTAGAAGACCGCCACGAGGGAAGGCAACTCCCCCGGGTAGTCGTTGGGGACGTTCTTAAACGACTAGCCGTTGGGGACGTTCTTGTTTGACTAGTCAAGCAAGAACGTCCCCAATGACTACCCAAGGAGTGTCCCAAACTGCCGGCAGAAAAGGAGCGTCCCTAATTGCCACATCCGGAGCAAGACAACGCCGCAGTTAGAGGACGGACAGCGAGCGGGCCGCATTTGAGGCAAGGTGACGTGAAACGAAAGGGCGCTGACCTTCTGGTCGCGCCCTTGAAGTTGAACGTCAGATTGTCCAAATGCGGCCCGCGCAGCGTCGGCCGGTTACGGCGTTTGGTAAAACGCCGTAACCTACACCCGCTCCGCGATCTCGTGGATGAGGTAGTCGGTCTTTTCCCAGCCCAGGCACGGGTCGGTGATCGATTTACCAAAGACGCCGCCGTCGACCGGCTGGTTGCCGTCCTCCAGGTAAGACTCGATCATAAAGCCCTTGACCAGCTTGGAGATGGACTCGTTGCGGCGGCAGCTGTCGAGCACTTCCTTGCAAATGCGATACTGTTCCAGCGGACGCTTACCCGAGTTGTCGTGGTTGCAGTCGATGACCGCCGCCGGGTTGGCGTAGCCGGCGTGCTCGGTATAGCGCTCGGCCAGGCGCTCGAGGTGCTCGTAGTGATAGTTGGGGTAGGTGCGACCGTCGAGACCGATGTAGCCACGCATGACGGCGTGCGCGAGCGGGTTGCCGTCACACTCGACCTCCCAGTTGCGGAAGATGAAGCTCTGGTGCGCCTGCGCGGCGTAAATGGAGTTGAGCATAACGGTGGTAGAGCCGGCAGTGGGATTCTTCATGCCGACGGGTACCGAAATGCCGCTCGACACCAGGCGATGCTCCTGGTTCTCGACCGAGCGCGCACCCACGGCAACATAGCTCAGCAGATCAACGAGGTACTGGTAGTTGGACGGATAGAGCATCTCGTCGGCGGTGAAGAAGCCCGTTTCCTCAATAACGCGCAGGTGCATATGGCGGATGGCCTTGACGCCCTCGAGCAGGTCGTCGGGAGCCTCGGGGTTGGGGTTGTGCAGCAGGCCCTTGTAGCCGGTGCCCTTGGTGCGCGGCTTGTTGGTGTAGACGCGCGGAATGATGATGAGCTTGTCCTTGACCTCTTCGGCGGTCTTGGCCAGTCGGTTCATGTACTCAAGCACCGAATCCTCGCGGTCGGCAGAACACGGGCCGATGATGAGCACCTTGCGTGCGTCCTCGCCGGTAAAGACTTTGGCGACCTCGGCGTCAAATGCCTGCTTTTTGGCGGTAAGCTCGGCAGAAAGCGGCATTTCCTCGCGGATCTCCATGGGGATCGGCAGCCTGCGTTTGAATTCCATGGCCATAAGGGCCTCCTCAATCTATAGAAAGAGCAATAAGCGTATTGTCGAGTGTTCGGCATTATCCGCTGTCGCACGCTAAAGTGCAAGCCCTTGTCACCCCGAAACCTACCAAATAGGGACAGGTTTATTTTGTCAGGTTTTATCTGGGTAAACGTCGGCGGATGTCGGGGAGGGAGTGGCGCCGCGCGCGACCCTAAGGCTGTTGTCGGTTCCCCAGGAAACACCCTGTGGGCAAAAAATGCCAAATATGAGTACGGTTGCTAACCTAGTAACATATCGGTCTAGCAAGATAATAGACAAAGTGAAAAATATGTTCATTAACGTTGGCACGCAGAAGCCCGCTAACGGGCGTTTTGATTAATTTGAAGGCGTATAGAGGCCGCAAGGAGGTCGTTTGAGGCGGTTTTGGCTGTTACCAAAAAGGTAACAGTACTCATATTTGCCATTTTTTGCCCACAGGGTCTTGAAAGCGCCGTCAATGAGGTCTCAGGGAAGGCGTTTCGAGGGCTGCAAAACAAAACGGGGGCGCAGGTTGTCCTGCGCCCCCGTTCTCGGGCGTTATTCGTTCCCTGCGGCAGAATTTACGCCGCCTCGTCGAACTGCGAGTTGTACAGGTCGGCGTAGAAGCCACCCTGGGCGAGCAACTCGTCGTGTGTGCCCTTCTCGACGATGTCGCCGTCGCGGATCACCAAGATCACGTCGGCGTTGCGAATCGTGGACAGGCGATGTGCGATAACAAAGCTGGTGCGGCCTTGCATCAGCGCATCCATGGCACGCTGAATAAGCTCCTCGGTACGAGTGTCAACGTTGGAGGTTGCCTCGTCCAGAATTAGCGCCGGGCGGTCGGCCAAAATGGCGCGGGCGATGGTCACGAGCTGGCGCTGACCCTGCGATAGGTTAGTGCCCTCCTCGTTGATCATGAAATCGTAGCCGCCGGCGAGCGTATGGATAAAGTGGTCGCAACGCGCGGCACGCGCAGCGGCCTCGACCTCGGCATCGCTCGCATCGGGGCGTCCGTAGCGGATGTTCTCGCGGATGGTGCCGTTAAACAGCCAGGTATCCTGCAGTACCATGGCAAACTCGCCGCGCAGTGCCGCACGGTCCCAGTCGCGCACGTCGACGCCCTCGACGCGCAGCGAACCGCCGTCCACGTCGTAAAAGCGCTGCAGCAGCTTAATGAGCGTGGTCTTGCCGGCGCCGGTGGGGCCGACGATGGCGATGGTCTGGCCGGGCTGCGCCTCGCAGCTAAAGTCGTGGATGATGGTCTTGTCGGGCGTATAGCCAAACTTCACATGGTCAAACTCCACGTGGCCGGGGCGCTTCTCAGGGATCTGCGCGTCGGCCTTCTGCTCCTCCTCGGGTGCGGCTAAAAACTCAAACACACGCTCGGTGGCAGCTGCCATCGACTGCATCGTGTTGCTCACGTTGCCCAGCTGCTGCACGGGTTGCGTAAAGTTGCGCACGTACTGGATAAAGCTCTGGATGTCGCCGGGCGTGGCATTGCCGGTCAGCGCGAGCTGCGCGCCCACCACGACAACGCCCACGTAACCCATGTTGCCCACCAGGCTCATAAGCGGCATCATCAGGCCCGACAGGAACTGCGAACGCCAGCCACTAATAAACAGGCGGTCGTTTTGACGGTCGAACTCCTCGATTGAGGCCTCGGCGCGGTCGAACACCTGAATGACGTTTTGACCGGCAAAATCCTCCTCGATAATGCCGTTGACGGCGCCCAGGACCTGCTGCTGCTCGCGGAAGTACGGCTGCGAGAAGTGAATCATCACCATCAAGATAATTGCGGCTGCCGGCAGCGTGAGCACGGTGACGCCGGTGAGCGGCAGGCTGATCGACAGCATCATGACGAGCACGCCGATAATCTGCGTGACGGACGTAATAAGCTGCGTCACGCTCTGGTTGAGCGACTGGCCGAGTGTATCGACGTCGTTGGTGATGCGGCTGAGCACATCGCCCTTGCTGTGACCGTTGAAGTAGCTCATCGGCACGACGGCAATCTTGGCGGCGATTTCCTTGCGCATGCGGTAGCAGATCTTTTGCGTGACGCCGGTCATGAGCCAGCCCTGGACCAGGCTGCAGACAGAGCTCGCCAGATACAGGCAGAGCAAAAAGCCGAGCGTCTTGGCGATCCAGTCAAAGTCGACATCGCCGGTACCGTTGACCTTGGCGACCAGGCCTTCGAACAGCTTGGTCGTAACCTGGCCGAGCACCTTGGGTCCCACAATGTTAAAGATGACCGAGCACACGGCAAAGGCGACGGCGGCAAACACGGCAATCTTGTGCTGGCCGATATAGCCGAGCAGCTGCCTCATGGTGCCCTTAAAGTCCTTGGCCTTTTCGCCGCGACGCATGCCGCCCATGCGGCCCATGGGACCACGCTGGCGGGTGGGTTTGGGAATTTGGGTCTTGGTCTCGTCTGCCATTAGCGCTCGCCTCCTTCCATAACGGCTGCAATTTCTTCTTGGGTAAGCCCCAGCTCCTCGGCGGAAAGCTGCGACTGTGCGATTTCCAGGTACGCCGGGCAGCTGCGCAGCAGCTCCTCGTGCGTGCCGGTGCCCACCACGTGGCCGTCGTCGAGCACGATGATCTGGTCGGCGTGCATGATGGTCGCGATGCGCTGGGCCACGACCACGAGCGCGGCGTCGGTAACGTTTTTGGCCAGCTCCTCGCGTAGGCGCGCGTCGGTCTTGTAGTCGAGGGCACTAAACGAGTCATCGAACACCACGACCTCGGGCTTTTTAGCCAACGCGCGGGCGATGGCCAGACGCTGGCGCTGACCACCCGAAACATTGGAGCCACCCTGGCTGATAGGGGAGTCGTACCCGTCCTCGCGCTCGGCGATAAAGTCCTCGGCCTGGGCGATGCGTGCCGCCCGGTGCATGTCCTCGTCGCTCACCATGTCGCCGGCAAACTTGAGGTTACTCTCGACGGTGCCCGAGAACAGGCGCCCCTGCTGCGGGATGTAACCAATACGGCGGCGCAGCTCGGAAAGGGTCATGTCGCGCACGTCGATGCCGTCGAGCGAAATGCTGCCGCCCGTGACGTCGTACAGGCGCGGTATCAGCTGCACAAGTGTGGACTTGCCCGAGCCCGTGGAACCAATGATGCCGAGCATCTGACCGGCGTGCGTGGTGAAGTTTACGCCACTGATGACGTCGGCGCGGGCATCGGGATACTGGAAGCTCACGTCGCGGAAGGTGAGCTCACCGCGCGGCGCGCTGGCCGCGGGCAGTTTGGGCGAGACAGGGTCGTTGATGCTGGTGGGGCAAGTGATGACCTCTTCCACACGCTCGGCTGCGACCTCAGCGCGGGGCAGGATAACCGAAACCATGGTGAGGATCATAAACGCCATGACGATCTGCATGGTGTAGGAGATAAACGCCATCATGTTGCCGACCTGCATCACGCCGTCGGACACGCCCTGCGCGCCAAACCAGACGATAAGCACGGTGATGCAGTTCATGACCAGCATCATGAGCGGCATCATAAAGCTCATGGCGCGGTTGGTGTAGAGCTGCGTGGTCATCAGGTCGAGCGAAGCCTTGTCAAAGCGCTCGAGTTCATGCTCCTCGCGGTTGAACGAGCGGATGGGCATAAGGCCGTCGAGCAGCTCGCGGGCGGTAAGGTTCACGCGGTCCACAAAGCTTTGCATCTTTTTGAACTTGGGCATGGTGAGACCCATGAGCACGCCGACGACGGCCGAGACCGCGATGATGGCCACGGCGATGGTCCACTCCAGGCCGGTGTGGTTGGCCAGGACGCGCATGACGGCGACGATGCCCATGACGGGGGCCATCAGGCACATGCGGATAAACAGGGTTGCGGCCATCTGGATCTGCTGAATGTCGTTGGTGCAGCGGGTGATGAGCGAGGCCTGGCTAAACTTGCCCACCTCGGCCGGCGAGAAGTGCATAACCTTGTTGAAGGTCTCGCGGCGCAGGTCGCGGGCGATGGAGCAGGCGGTGCGCGACGCCACGGCACCGGTCAGGATGGTGGCGACGAGCGACACCAGGCACAGGCCAAACATCGTGGTCGCCATGCGGCTCAGGTAAGCGTTCTGCACGTCGGCGGGGTCGATGCCCTGCGCTTTGTACTCTTCTTGTACGTAGGTCACGGCGCGCTGGGTCACGATGGAGCCCGACATGGAGCCCATTTTGTCTGCCATATCGTTGGCGCCCTCGACGAGCTTGCCCTGGTCGATTAGGCCGCCTTCAACGCCCAGGCGCAGGCTCTTCATGGTGATCTTGCCGCCGTCGGCGTCGATCTGCTTTTGCATGCTCTGCGCGGCTGCGGCCTTCTGCTGCATCTCGGCGAGCTGCTCGGGCGTCATGGCAGCCATCTGCTCGGGGGTGGGCATGGCCTGGGCAGCGTTGTTGTCTTTCTCGCTGGACGAGCCCATCATGTCGCCCATGGAGTTGGCGTCAATGCCCTGGTTGAGCGAAAGGACGACAGTTTCGGGCAGGCTCATAATGTCGGCAATCTTGCCTCCATCGGCACGCTCTTCCTCGGTACCCTTATACGTTCGAATGCCATTTTTGTCAGCCTTGCTAAACACGGCCTCCACAGCTTTGGCGTCCTTGGTGCTCATAAAGAGTTCAAGGTCGTCGAGCGATTCGGCGCGAATGGTGTCGGGCACGGGCGAGGCGATGCCGCCTTGCTGCACGCCCACGTCGACGATGTCGCTCATATAGGTAGGCAGTGCCAGATCGGCGTTGCAGCTGATTACGATAAGTACGATAGCTGCGAACAGTGCCAGGACATGCTTTTTAAAGAGCTTGAGAATCCTCACTCGGCATCTCTCCTTTCTTGATTGCGGTCGATAATTTCGTTGGCACGTCTAAGAAGGCGCACCATCTCTTGGGTATCTGTTTCGCCGAGCTGCTCGAGGAAAGCCGCGGTGCGGTCCTCGAATTCCCGGCGTTTGATTTCGAGATCCTGGAATCCCTTGTCGGTCACTATGACGTGTACGCGACGACGGTCAGTCTTTGAGTGCTCGCGCTCGACCCAGCCCTTGGCTTCGAGAGCGCGTAGGATATTGGCGATGCGGGCACTCGAGACCCAGGCGCGATCAGCGAGTTCGCTCGGCGTGAGCGAACCGCCGGCGAGTATGAGGGCGCGCATGACGGCCATCTCGCCGCCGAGGGCTTTGTCCGCAAAACGCGAAATGCGCTGATGCATGCTGCCGAACTCGGAAAGGAGCTGACGCCCAAGTTCACGGAAATCGGTATCTTCCACCGAAAACCCCTAACACTAGAAACTATTTTCGGTGAAAGATGATACCCTTGCACGCGTACCCTATGCGGTAGATTTTGGGACATGTCTAGAAAACTACCTTTAGGCGACCTCCGTACACCGTCGGTGCCAGCAAAGTTAGGGGCAGATCGTTAGGCATGCCCTAAAGCCTACTCAGAGGCACTTTACCATGCTAAAGCTGGCATAACAGCTAGAGTGAACGTCGTACAAAGGCAAGCAAAAATACCAAACAAATCGGTGAACGGTAGTTGTTCACGCTCTCATTTCCTGCGGGTTTGTAAAAAACGCCCTTATGATATAAAAAAAGAAACATATAACAGCCCAGATGGAGAGGGTCGCTATGTTATCCTTCTCAGACGGGTGAAATCTTGGGTTTTGGGTTGTAGTTCCAAGGTGGACAAACGTTTTTCCTGCACCAGCGTGTGGTGAAGAACGGAAGAAGCCGGTAGTGCAAGCCGAAAATTCAAGAATTCAATAAGCAGCGGTGTGAGAGAGCGCCGCATTACACGTAACTAGGAGCGTGGTTACACAATGCAGGAGGCATGGGAAGGCTTCAAGGAAGGTATCTGGACGGGAGAGGTTGACGTCCGAGACTTCATCCAGAAGAACTACACCCCCTACGAGGGCGATGAGTCGTTCCTCGTAGGTCCGACCGAGCGTACCAAGGAGCTGTGGGGCGAGGTTCTCGACCTGCTGCTTAAGGAGCGCGAGCAGGGTGGTGTCCTCGATATGGACACCAAGACCGTCACGGGTATCGTGAGCCACCCCGCTGGCTACATCGATAATGCCCATCGCGACAAGGAGACCATTGTTGGCCTCCAGACCGACAAGCCGCTCAAGCGCGCGCTGCACGTCAACGGTGGTATCCGCATCGCTTGCCAGGCTGCCAGCCAGCACGGCTACAAGGTCGACGAGAACGTTGTCGAGCGCTACACCTTCGAGCGCAAGACCCACAACGCTGGCGTCTTCGATGTCTACACCCCCGAGATGCGCGCCTGCCGTTCGGCCCACATCATCACCGGTCTGCCCGATGGCTATGGCCGCGGCCGCATCATCGGCGACTACCGTCGTGTTGCCCTGTACGGCGTCGACTACCTGATCAAGGACAAGGAGGCCCAGAAGGCTTCCACCCCGACGGTCATGACCGCCGACAACATCCGCGATCGCGAGGAGCTGCAGGAGCAGATCCGCGCCCTCGGCGAGCTCAAGATGATGGCCGAGACCTATGGTTTCGATATTTCCAACCCTGCTACCAACACGCAGGAGGCCATCCAGTGGATGTACTTCGCCTACCTTGCTGCCGTCAAGGAGCAGAACGGCGCCGCTATGTCCATCGGCCGTACCTCTACGTTCATCGACATCTATGCTGAGCGCGACCTTGCCAACGGTACCTTCACCGAGGAGCAGATCCAGGAGTTCGTGGATCACTTCATCATGAAGCTCCGCATGGTCAAGTTTGCCCGTACCCCCGAGTACCAGGCCCTGTTCACCGGCGACCCGCAGTGGGTCACCGAGTCCATCGGCGGCATGGGTGTTGACGGCCGTACGCTCGTTACCAAGATGAGCTACCGCTACCTGCACACGCTCGAGAACATGGGCACCAGCCCCGAGCCCAACATGACCGTTCTGTGGTCGACCCGTCTGCCCGAGAACTTCAAGAAGTTCTGCGCCAAGACTTCCGTCGCCAGCTCCTCGATCCAGTACGAGAACGACGACCTCATGCGCGTCTATCACGGCGACGACTATGGCATTGCCTGCTGCGTGTCCTCCATGCGCATCGGCAAGGAGATGCAGTTCTTCGGCGCTCGCGCCAACCTGGCCAAGTGCCTGCTGTACGCACTCAACGGCGGTGTTGACGAGGTCTCCAAGAAGCAGGTCGGCCCCAAGTATCGCGCCGTCGAGGGCGATACGCTCGATTACGACGACGTTGTGGCCAAGTACAACGACATGATGAAGTGGCTCGCTGGCGTGTACGTCAACTCGCTGAACATCATTCACTACATGCACGATAAGTATTGCTACGAGCGCATTCAGATGGCTCTGCACGACAAGCACGTGCACCGCTGGTTCGCTACGGGCATCGCTGGCCTTTCCGTCGTGGCTGACTCCCTGTCCGCCATCAAGTACGCCAAGGTCCACCCCGTCCGTGATGAGAACGGCATCATCGTCGACTTCGAGACCGAGGGCGAGTTCCCCAAGTACGGTAACGACGACGACCGCGTCGACCAGATCGCTCACGACGTTGTGCACCAGTTCATGGAGTACATCCGCATGAACGACACCTACCGCAACTCCGTGCCCACGACCTCGGTTCTGACCATTACCTCCAACGTCGTGTACGGTAAGAAGACCGGCTCCACGCCCGACGGCCGCAAGGCTGGCCAGCCGTTCGCCCCGGGTGCTAACCCCATGCACAAGCGCGATAGCCACGGCGCCATCGCTTCGCTGTCTTCGGTTTCCAAGCTCCCGTTCCGCGATGCCCAGGACGGCATCTCCAACACCTTCTCCATCATCCCGAGTGCGCTCGGCAAGGAGGACCAGGTGTTCTTTGGCGATATCGACCTTGATCAGCTGGGCGAGTAACTATTGTTAGTGCTATACTAACAATAACGATTACTGATTAGTGCGCCGGTTTCGGCCGGCGCCTATCGATCGAAGGAGACACATTATGAAGGTTTCTGAAGTTTCCGAGACTCAGGCCGATAACCTGGTCCACATGCTCGACGCTTACGCCGAGAAGGGTGGCCACCACCTGAACATCAACGTCTTCAACCGTGAGACGCTGCTCGACGCTCAGGCTCACCCCGAGAAGTATCCGCAGCTGACCATCCGCGTTTCCGGCTATGCCGTGAACTTCCACACGCTCACCAAGGAGCAGCAGGACGAGGTCATTGCGCGTACCTTCCACAACAAGTTCTAAAGGGATTTAACTCCTGTAGGATTACTGGGGCCGGTTTTGGGTTATTTTCCAAAACGTCCTCGGACATGCAAAGAGGCTCCGCTGCGCGCGTTGCGCGGCGGGGCCTCTTTGCGTCCTGCGGGATGTTTTGGAAAATAACCCAAAAACGGCCAAGCGGGGTTCTTCGGAGTCACCCTTTAGGCGGAACTCTCCTAATTATTTGGATGAGTCGTTTACTTACTTGTGCTGTTACCGTCTTCCCGCTGTTGTTGGGGTATGCTTTGTTCGTATGTAAACGTATGACATGTTGATAGGGGAGGGTGCTATGGCTCGCGAGGGCACTCGTTCTAAGGATTCTGCTAAGCCTGGCATCAAGGAAGTTGCAGCGGTGGCGGGGGTTTCGCCTACTACGGTATCTCGCGTGCTTAATAACCGCGGTTATATTAGCCAAGAGACCCGCGATAAGGTCCACGCCGCGATGGAGCGCATCAACTATACGCCCAACGATATCGCCCGTGCCATGCTCAACGGCCGTCTGAACCTTATCGGCATGATCGTTCCCTTTGTGAGCAGTCCGTTCCATGCTCAGGTTGTGCAGGCGGTCGAGCGCACGTTGGCGGAAAACGGCTTTAAGATGTTGCTGTGCAACAGCGCCAATCGACCTGATCTTGAGCGTTCCTATATCGACATGCTCCGCCGCAATATGGTCGACGGCGTCATCGTCAACTCCCTCAATATCGGTGCCGAGGCATATGCCGAGATGGGCTTGAGCCTGGTTGGCATCGACTGCGATCTTGGCGAGGGCTCTGTCCAGATTGCAAGTGACAGCTATGGCATCGGCGAGCTCGCCACGCGCCGTCTGATTGATGACGGCTGCAGGCGTATCCTGTGCCTGCGCAGCAATAGCCGCATGCGCATGCCTGCCAATAAGCGTACCGATGCCTACCTCGATGTTGTTGAGCAGGCCGGTTTGTCCGCGCTTGTCCGTGAGGTTGAGTTCGTTAAGCCCGACGACGAAAAGGGCGCGGTCGTTGCGAAGATCCTCGATGAGAACCCCGATATTGACGGCATCTTTGCGGGAGACGATACGATGGCGGCCATCTGTCTCAACGTGATGAAGCAGCGCGGCTTGAGCGCTCCAGACGACATTAAGGTCGTGGGCGCGGATGGTGCCCGCCGCACTATGACGTTTATGCCTGACTTAACAACCGTACGTCAAGATATCGATCGCATCGGAGAGCTCGCGGCGCAATCCATCATTGCTCTTATTAACGGTGAAAAGCCCGAGTCGAATATCAAGCTTCCCGTTGAGCTTATCGAGGGCAAAACCGCGTAATTCGCCCCGTGCCAAAAGAATTCCTCAAACGCCTCTGATGACCGTTCACCGGCATATGTCAACCGTTTGCCGACGACTGGAACTGCGAAAAGACGTATTGGTGTGAAAACGTTTGACATATGAAAACGATTGACATATCTTGCCATTGTACCGAGTTAGTATGTCGTGGAAAGGAAGTCTCGGATGCACAAGGTGTATTACCAGCCTGAGGGAATTTGGGTAGGCGACATCATGCCGTACGGCGAGGACGGCACGTTCTATCTCTATCATCAGCGTGACACGCGTAACCCCGAACCTTTCGGAGAGCCGTTTGGCTGGGCACTCGCTACGACCAAGGATTTCGTCAACTACAAGGACTTTGGCGAGAGCCTTGAGCGCGGCGGCGACGAGGAAGTCGACCAGTACATTTATGCCGGCACGGTGTTTAAGGTGGGCGACAAGTACCATGCGCTCTACACTGGTTGCAATCGCGATAAGGTCCGCGCACGTTTGATGAAGCAGGTTCTTCTTCACGCAACGAGCGACGACGCCGTCAAGTGGGAGAAGAACATCGCCGAGACGCTGCTTCCGCCCCAGGAGGGTTACGATGACCGCAACTGGCGCGATCCCTTTGTGCTTTGGGATGAGGAGAACGAAGAGTACATGCTCATCCTCGGCACGCGTGTGGGCGAGGACAAGCGTCTGATGACCGGCCGCCTGGTCAAGTTCACCTCCAAGGATCTGACCAACTGGGAGTTCCAGGGCGACTGGTGGAACCCGGGCCTGTACACCATGTTTGAGATGCCTGATCTCTTTAAGATGGGCGACTGGTGGTACCTCGTCTTTTCCGAGTACAGCGACGGCAACAAGACCCGTTACCGCATGTCCAAGTCCATCAACGGTCCTTGGATTACCCCCGCTGACGACTCCTTCGACGGCCGCGCGTACTACGCCGCTCGCACCGCATTCGATGGCGAGCGTCGCGTTCTCTTTGGTTGGGTTCCTACGCGTGACGAGGGCGGCGACCCCAGCTCTTACCTATGGGGTGGCACCTTTATGCCCCTCGAGATCGTTCAGCGTGCCGACGGAACGCTCGGCACCAAGCTCCCCGACAGCATGCTTGGCGCCTTTGGCGAGGCTAAGGCAGTCGAGACCTTTGAGCTTTCCTGCGAGTCGGGCAAGGTCGAGCAGGTGCTCGCCGCGGATGCCGGCTCCACCTACTTGCTCGATGCCGACATTGAGCTCGGCGGTAACGCTGCCGGCTTCTCGGTCAAGTTCGCCGAGGACGCCGAGACCGGTCTTGCCTATGAGTTCCGCGCCAACCTGCGCGAGGGCAAGCTCGAGTTCACGCCGGCTCCCCAGTACCCGTGGTTCCAGGTCAACAACATGGGCCTCGAGCGTCCGTTGTTCTTTAAGGGCGAGGGCACTCACCATGTGCGTCTGGTCGTCGACGACGACATCGCGACCATCTTTGTCGATGATGTTGCGCTCAACGCTCGCTTCTGCAACAAGCAGGGCCAGGGTGTGGCGCTTACCGTCACCGACGGTGCGCTCAAGTGCGCAAACGCAACGATCGCGTCTCTGTAGCGGCAACGAACCGTTTTATGATTTAGAAAAGGAATGGAGAGGAACATGGACTACAAGGCAGTGTCCCAGCAAGTCGTCGACAACGTCGGCGGACTGGAGAACATCGAGGGCGCCACGCATTGCGTGACCCGTCTGCGTCTGGTGCTCAAGGATACGAGCAAATACAACAAGGCCGAGCTCGAGAACATCGATGGCGTCAAGGGCGTGCTGTACAACAGCGGCCAGCTCATGATCATCTTCGGTACCGGTACCGTCAACAAGGTTTACGATGAGTTTATGGCTCTGACGGGCGTTAAGGAGATCAGTGCTTCCGAGGTCAAGGGCGCTGAGGCGGACAAGAAGGGCAAGTTCTTCTCGGTCCTCAAGGTATTCTCGGACATCTTTATCCCCATCATTCCCGCCTTCGTCGGCGCTGCAATCATCATCGGCCTTAAGTCGCTGATCGTTGCCAACGGCCTCTTTGGCATGGAAGGCAGCCTCGCCGATCACAGCGAGTTCCTCAAGAACCTCGCAAGCTTCTTTGCCATTATCGCCACCACGTTCGACTACCTGCCTGTCCTGGTTATGTACAGCGCGGTCAAGCGTTTTGGCGGTAACCCGATCCTGGGCATCCTCGTCGGTATCGTCATGGTTCACCCGAGCCTTATGAACCGCAACACGTTCGTTATGGACCCGACGGGTGCTGAGTACTGGAACTTCGGTCCGCTATCCATTCCCATGGTTGCTTTCCAGGGCGGCGTATTCCCTGCAATCCTGACTGCCTGGTTTATGGCCAAGGTCGAAAAGATTGCCCAGAAGTACATCCCCGAGGTCGTTTCGTTCGTCTTTGTCCCGACCGTTACCCTGATTCTCGCTAACGTCGCCCTGTTCACCGTGTTCGGCCCGCTCGGCAACCTGATCGGCGACGTCCTCGCTGGCGTAATCGATGTCCTGTACAACAGGATGGGCGTCTTTGGCGCCTTTGTCTTCGCCGCGTTCCTGCAGCCGCTCGTCGTTACCGGTACGCATCAGTTCATCCAGGGTATCGAGGCAAACCTTGTTGCCACGACTGGCTTCAACTACATCCAGGCCATCTGGTCGGTTTCCATCATCGCCCAGGGCGGCGGCGCCATCGGTATGTACCTCATTCACAAGAAGCACTCCAAAGAGCGCAACATCTGCATGTCGTCCTTTATCCCGACGCTGGTCGGAATCTCCGAGCCCGCTATCTTTGCTGCAAACATGCGCTATTCGATCATTCCGTTCATCTGCGCATGCATCGGTGCAGGCTGCGGCGGTGCCTTCGTCAAGCTCTTTGAGGTGCGCGCTATCGGTCAGGGTCTGACCGGCGTGCTTGGCCTGCTCATCGTCACGCCCGAGACCCTCGTGTGGTATGTGGCTGGCAATCTCATCGCCTTTATCGTGCCGATCGTCTTGATCTTTGCCTACAACAAGGCAAAGGGCGTGCCGACCACCGATGAAGAGGGCGCTGGCGCTGGCTTCGACGTTAGCTTCTAGTTGAGCCGTTCAGTGTAATCTGAGGATAAGTCCATTTGAGGAAGGGCGTTCGACTCGTGTGAGTCGAGCGTCCTTCCCCATAGACGAGAAAGTCAACGGCGATGTTAAATCAAAAAAACAAGGTGACACGCGCGGACTATGAGCAGTGGCGTGTCGGACAGGATGAGACGGCGGCTCGCATCGCGTCCGACCCCGATAGGCTTCTGTTCCATGTGGAGCCTGAGCTTGGCTGGCTCAACGACCCCAACGGTTTGGTTCAGATTGGTGATACGTATCACATCTATCATCAATACGATCCGTTCGATGCTGCGCATGGCGGTCCAGTGCTTTGGAACCATCTGACGACAAAGGATTTTGTGACGTACGAGAATCACGGCCCCGTGCTGTTCCCCGATTCCGATTTGGATTCGAGCGGAGCGTATTCTGGTTCTGCCTTTGTACGTGATGGCAAGATTCACTACTTCTATACCGGCAACGTCAAGCATTTTGACCGCGATGATTACGACTACGTGTTGACGGGCCGTGAGCAAAACCAGATTCATATGGTTGCCGAGAATCCCGACGAATTGGGCGAGAAGTGCATAGCTGTTGGACCGGTCGATTACCCCGACGATATCGGTACGCACGTGCGCGACCCCAAGATCCTTGAGCACGATGGTATCTACTACATGGTTCTGGGTGCTCGTACGAAAGACGACCGTGGCTGCGTGCTTGTCTATACCTCGCGCAATCTTGAGGACTGGAGCTATGCGACGCGCATTGAGTTGGGCGAGAAGTTTGGCTTTATGTGGGAGTGCCCCGATCTGTTTGAGCTCGATGGCGAGCTTATTCTCGTTTGCTGTCCGCAGGGTGTGCCTGCCGATGGTTGGCGTTACCGCAATCCGCATCAGTGCGTGTGGTTCCCCATCGAGGCCGATTGGGAGGCGCCGAGCTTTAAAATCGTCGGGCAGGGCATGCCCCCGATGGTCGATGCCGGTTTTGATTTCTATGCTCCGCAGTCCTTTGAGGATACTGCAGGCCGGCGTTTGATGATCGGATGGTCGGGTTGCCCCGATGCGACGGCAGAAAACCCGACGGTGGCGCGCGGGTGGCAGTGCGCGTTGACGGTGCCGCGAGAGCTGAGCATGCGCGATGGCAAGCTCTGCCAGCAACCGGCGCACGAGATTGAGAGGATGCGCGGCGACTGCGTTCTCGCGACAGGCGGTGAAACCGTTGAGGAGCCGGGCCGCCTGTTTGATCTTGTGGTTTCCTGTGAGGGCGCCAAGATGGTCGAGCTCGAAATCCGCAAGGGTGTCTTTGTGTGCTATGCAGACGGGATGCTTACCCTCGACATGGATGACGAAGGCTATGGGCGCGACCAGAGGTCGATCGAGCTCAGCGAGCTTCGCGACCTGCGCGTGCTTTCGGACACTACGATGGTCGAGATTTTTGCAAATGGCGGCGAGGCGGCACTTACGAGCCGTACCTATTCGCCGGCGGTTCCGGCGATGGAGCTGCACGCCGAGGGCGCGGCATCGATGAATTTCTACCGCCTCGTGCATTAACCGTGCATGGGGCACGATTGGACTTGCTGGGCGGAATGTGTTGCAGTTGCCGCAGCGAACTACCGTTTATCGCGTATAGCGACCGTTTGCGGGATAAGTAACACTCATTTATAAACCGTGTAAAATCTCAGTTAAGCACGGAGTTTTCCAGGGAGACGCTGTCCTTTGTTGTGTGCAAGGGACGGCGTCTCTTTGGCGCTTGGACGCCGTTGCGCAACAGTGCGGTGGCGCGTGCCATGTATTGAAAAGCCAATGTTGAGATGGGTCGTGATAATAATGGGCAAGTACGTAATCGTGGTTGAGTCTGGGTCGGATGTGACGCCGGAGCTTTGCGAGCGCTACGGCATCGTGCGCGTGCCCATGCATGTCACGATTGGTGACGAGACCGTCGAGGACGGTTCGATCGATCCGCTCGAGATTTATTCACGCTGCAACGAGTTTGGCGTAATGCCCAAGACCAGTGGCTGTGCGCCTGCGGATTTTGCGCACGTATATGACCGTATCCATGCCGAGCAGCCCGATGCGACCATTCTGCATCTTGCGTACTCCGAGGCCACGACCTGCTCGCATCAATCATCGAAGATCGCCGCCAAGGGTCGCGACTACGTCTACTCCATGGACACGCGCTTTGTCTCGGTGGGCCAGTCGCTCGTTGTCGTCGAGACCGCCAAATACATCGAGGCTCACCCCGATGCCACCGTCGACGAGATCTTTGCTTTTACGAATTCCGTCATGGACCGTGTGCTGCTGGGCTTTGTTCCTACCGACCTAGCCTTCCTTAAGGCAGGCGGTCGTCTGTCCAACGTGGCATTCCTTGGCGCCCACCTGCTCAAGATTAAGCCCTGCATTGAGGTAACGGGCGGTAAGTTTGTGGCGACCAAGAAGTTCCGCGGCTCTATGCTCAAATGCGCCCGTGCCTTTATTGACCACATGGTTGCGAAGGGCGAGATCGACTACTCGCACATTGGCCTGGCGTATTCGGTGGGCCTTTCCCAGGAGCTGCGCGACGACATGGAGGTCTATGCGCACGACCTGGGCTTTAAGGACGTTACCTGGACTCAGGTCGGTGGCGTCATCTCGAGCCATTGCGGCCCGACCGCCTTCGGTGCGGTGCTCACGCTTAAAGCGTAAGGCCTGGCGTCTATCGATTTCTATTGCCTCGGCGGCGGGCGGGTTGCGACAACCTTCCCGCCGCTCTTGCGTGGGGCCAAATAGAACAACCCAATTGACCGCTAAACCGTTTCGCCATCATGCATATGGGCTAGAATGACTCTGGCATTTATGTAGCTAAAACCAATGAGAGGCAAGGTAGCGGGAATGGCTGAGATGACGCTCGAGGGTGTGGACGCTCGTCCCGAGGACTCTGCGTTTGCCCTGGGCCGCGTGCATTCGATTGAGACGATGGGAACGGTCGATGGACCCGGCATCCGCTTTGTGGTGTTTGTTCAGGGCTGCCCCATGCGCTGTGCGTATTGCCACAACCCCGATACCTGGTCGGTTAACGGCGGCACCATGGTGACCGTCGAGCACCTGATGGACGAGTTCCAGAGCAACCATGAGTTTTACCGCAGTGGTGGTATTACGGTGTCCGGCGGCGAGCCGCTCCTGCAGCCTGAGTTTTTGGCCGACCTGTTCCGCGCCATGCACAATAACCCCGATGGTCGTGTGCACACCTGCTTGGATAGCTGCGGCTATGCGTTTGATCCCGCGCATCCCGAGAAGTTCGATGCCGTACTCAACGAGACCGATATGGTGCTGCTCGACATTAAACACGCCGATCCCGTCGAGCATAAAAAGCTGACCGGTTGCGATCCCGCACGCATTCTGGCGTTTGGTGATGAGCTCGCGCGCCGCAAGATTAAGGTCGTTATCCGCCACGTGGTGGTGCCGGGCATTACCGATACGGTTGAGGAGTGCGAGAAGCTCGGTCGTCTGATCGCTCCATGGCACAACGTGGTGGGCCTGGAAATGCTGCCGTATCACACGATGGGTGTCGTCAAGTACGAGCAACTGGGCATTCCCTATAAGCTCGAGGGCGTTCCACAGATGGATACCGCGCGCATGCCCGAGCTGCGCAACGCCGTCATGACGGGCATGAAAAAGCGTCGTGCGGAACTCAAAAACGCCATCGGCTAGCGATCCATTTTCGCCCCCAAGGGCACTCATTGGGGACAGACTTAAATGAGTGCCCCCGGGCACCTAGTTGATTGCTAAAGAGCCCCGTCAAATTGCGGTGGAATAGTTCTTGTTTTTCGGCTTATGCCGCCCAAACAGGAACTATTTCACCGCAACTGTGTTTTGGACAGAGATGCGCAACAGAATCGTGCCATTCGGATAAATACGCTTGTGGTTTCTTTAAAGACACCTTAAACGCCGCTGAATATCTTTGGAAAGAAATGCCTGCTCGGTATTATGCTGCTCGTATATAAACGGTAGCAGTCAGGAGACCACGTGCGAAGCAACGCATCGCGGGACGAGTATGTGCCGCAGCATGGCAGCAGATATGAGACGAAGGGCACGCCTTCGCGTGGCCTCGCTGACGTTCGCATCCGCGTGACGAAGATTGCCGCCGTTGGGATGCTAACGTTGGCGGTTATTATCCTCGGAATTACCGCCAAAACCTACGCGTCGGAGCGAATGGCACACTCAGATGCGTCAACGGTACAGACGCAAAACAAAAAGGTCTCTGAATCTAAAGCCACCGCAAGCCAAACCCTGTCGACAGCGAGCCTCAAGACGAGGCTTTCGAAGGCGGACTTTAACGATATTCCCTCAGGCGATACCGTGCAGACCTTCTCATTGGTTGATGATCAGATCCCCACTCTGGAGGATGAGAGCCTCGCCGCGCTCCAAGATGCCCTTGATCAGGCCCAGGAATTGGGCGATGTGGGCGTGGTGTTTTACGATTTGTCGAGCGGCAAGGGCGTGACGTATAACGCCGATGTCGAGGTTTACGGCGCGAGTAGCTACAAGGCACTCTATGCGTTGTGCATCTGCGAATCCCTGGTCGAGACGGGTCAGGTCTCACTCGATGATTCCCTTGGCACCTATGGTGGCTATAACATGGGCTGGCAGACGGTGCGCGACCTAATCGAGGCCGCGGTCGTTAATTCGGATAACGATTCGTTTATTGCGTTACGCGCGGCGTTTGACCATGCCGGTTACGAGGATTGGATTGTCAGTCTTGGCATCGATTGCGATACCGCGCTCGATCCGATGAGTGATTTTCCCACTTATTGCCCGCGCACCTCGGCCAAGTTGTGGCGCGAGATGAGCGAGTATTTGAGCACGGATACCGAGACTTCACAGTGGTTGTCGGGCCTTCTGGCATCAACATCGCGCTCGTTTATTCGCGATGGCATTGCGGACGATCAGGTCTCGGTGCGCAACAAGGCAGGCTGGATCAGCGAGGACGGTTGCTATTCGACATGTGATGCCGGACTGATCGACGTCGACAGCCATAGCTATGTTATGAGCATCATGACGTCGATGCCGTGGAGCGACCAATCGAGTGAGGCCGTGGCCGCGATTGCAAAGGCGCTCTATGATGTGCGGTCCTCGTTGGCCTAGCGACTTCGTAAAAAGTGAAAGAGCCAAAATGCTGGTACCATACCGTGGATAAGCAATTTGCACGGATTTGGGGGATGGCATGGCAACCATCGCGATCATAGGCGCACTCGAAAAAGAGGTTGCGCAGATTAAAGAAGAGCTGAGTGGCGCACATGAGGCGCAGGAGGCGGGCTTGACCGTTGTGAGCGGCGAGCTTGACGGTCTGACGGTGGTCGCCACGACCGCTGGCATGGGTACCGTGAACGCCGCTGCCGCAACGCAGCATCTCATCAGCAAATACGCCCCGCAGGCCGTTGTGTTTTCAGGTATCGCGGGAGGCCTAAACCCTAAACTGCATATTAACGACGTGGTTATAGGCAAGTGCCTGCGCTATCTGGATACCGATACGGCACTCATCGCCGAGTCCGCGCCGGGGCTCGAGGAGTTTGTCTCGACGCCGGCGTTGGCTGATGTTGCCGCCGCCGTGCTTGCCGAGCATGGATTTGTGGATGCCTCGGCGGATGAGACTTCTGCGAAGAAGGACCCCAAGCAGTTCCTGTGTGGCACTATCGCCACGGGTGACCGCTTTGTTACGGGTGACGCCATGCGTAACGCTGCGATTGAGGCCACGCATGCCGATTGCGTCGAGATGGAGGGCGCGGCAATTGCGCACATCGCGGCCAAGAATGGTGTCGATTGCCTGGTGCTGCGCGCTATCAGCGATAATTGTGACGGGGCATATGACGCGTTTTGTGAGCGCGAGTTCGATCTGGATGAGTACGCTCGTACCGCAAGCGGCATCACGCTTGACATCGTTCGTCGTATCGCCGCCGCGTAATAGCGCGCCCGTTTTGTAAAAACCTACGACCAAGGAGTGTCCATGGCCGATTCCATTAACTACCAGCTTGCCAAGTTCGTTGCCAGCTATGGCAAGGTTTCGCAGATTCCCGAGTCCACTTGCCCCGAGGTGAGCTTCGTCGGCCGCTCCAACGTGGGCAAGTCGTCGATCATGAACAAGCTTTTTGGCCGCAAAAACCTCGTCAAGGTTTCGAGCACACCGGGCAAGACGAGCAACATCAACTTCTTTGAGGCTGACGACGTGCACTTCGTCGACCTGCCGGGTTATGGTTTCGCCCGTCGTTCCAAGGCCGAGCGTGACCGCTGGGCCGAGCTCATCGGCGACTTCTTCGACTCCGAGCGCAGCTTTAACCTGGTTGTATCGCTGGTGGACATTCGCCACGATCCCAGTAAGCTCGACCATGACATGATCGACTACCTGCAGGGCAACGAGTTCAACTTTATCGTCTGCCTCACCAAGGCCGACAAGCTCAGTCGCACCCAGCAGGCCCGCCAGGCAGCAGCCATCAAAAAGCAGCTCAACGTCCCGGCCGAGAACGTGATCATCACAAGCTCCCAAACCGGTGCGGGCATCGACGAACTCAAGCGCCGCATCGCTGAGGCTTGCCTCTAATCGGGCTGCAACCCCTCAAAAGCTCTCATCTATATCACCTCAGTGATAGTTATTGGTAAACTATCACTGAGGTGATATTTTTTTGGAGGTAGATATGGAGCTTTGGCACGGGTCGGAGGTTGTTGTCGAACGTCCGTCGTTGGATAAATGCAGACAATTCAATGACTATGGGTGTGGGTTTTATTGCACGCCACATGAGGAAATGGCAATGGAGTGGGCATGTCGGACCGAGTCCGATGGTATCGCGAATCGATATGAGCTCGATATTGATGGTCTCGCGGTCTTGGATTTGGAGTCCGGGGAGTTTTCAATCCTCAATTGGCTTGCGATTTTGGCTAACAATAGGGAGTTCAATGTTTCGACACCGCTAGCGCGCGAAGGACTTCGTTATCTGCTGGATAACTGCCTGATTGATATTTCTCCTTATGACGTTATTCGAGGCTATCGTGCAGACGATTCCTATTTCTCGTTTGCAAGACAGTTTGTCAACGGCATGATTTCGCTCAGGCAATTGCAGCGCATTATGTTTTTGGGGGATTTGGGCATTCAATATGCGCTTATGAGTGAGCGTGCGTTCTCGGCGATTAGGTTCCGCGATTGGAAGCAGGCCTCGGGAGCCGAGTTTTATCCCAAACGATTTGAGCGAGAACAGAACGCTCGACGTAAGTATCTGGATACGGTAAACGGATTTGACTCTGATGGTGTCGACATTAGGGATTTGATGGCAGGGAGGGTTGATTTAGATGATCCAAGAGTTGACGGATTGTGGACCGAGTAGAACATATCCCGTCTATTACCTTGAGGACGCAATGAGCAACCTCGGCGACTGTTTTGACTATGCCGTAAACGACTATGGAGCGGAAGGGTCCGAGGTCGCTGAACTCTTTTGCCTGAGCGGCGTAGCCCGCGAGTTTGAACGCGGCAACGCATGGGTAGTGTCGGGAAAATCGGGCGTTGAGCTGTTCGCGCTCATTGCCGAAAGGTCCGGCTATCAATCAAGGCCGATGCCAAATCGAACCTACCGATTCGAAAAGACACCGGAATATTGGACAGGCTGGATATTGGCATACCTTCAGTGGCGCCTAGGAGAGTCTTTCGAAGATTTGCTGCATGTCGTTCCATTTGATGTGCTACGCAGTCTGTACTACCCCTGGCACGAAGCCTCGGAGGAACGTGTGGCTCGCCTCGTCTGCGATATGGCGAAGAAAGCGTCCAGGCAAACAAAACTTGCGTTAGCAAGAAAGAAGCTTAAGAAAACCCAACAAGACCTGGCATACGAATCAGGCGTATCGCTCCGCTCAATCCAAATGTACGAACAGCGCCAACGAAACATCAACGAAGCCTCGGTAACAACCGTAAGAGCTATAGCAAAAGCCCTCCACTATAACATCGAAGACCTCCTAGAACCAGTCTTCGAATACAAAGAAACAAGCGCCGCCTAAAGGGGATTCTGGCCACTGATTGCTCAACTTGTGGTTCACCAAGGGCAATTTGAGCAGCGAAGCCGGCTGTCTCGTTGGAGCGTGCAGGCCTTGTTGATATTTAAATCCGCTTTCATATTGAAATGCCCCGCCAAGCTAAAGTGCTCGGCGGGGCAATTTTCGATTGACGATGCTGCCAGGGGTTGAGTTTTAATATATCGCAAGTAAGAGGCGTCTGAATTTAGTAATCAAAGAAAATTATTCAATTCGAGCGCTTAGCCAATACTCTCCATTCGAAGCTACGATTGCATACGTAATTCCATTTTTGACAGTTGGCGTATCTACGCAGGCAGCACCAACTTCCTTGGCGTCTGAAAACGAAAGTGTTGGATCGATTGCTTGTATAGTTGCCAATGCTGTCGCCGCGGCATAGTCGGAGTTTTCGAAGTACATGACTATGTTTTTGAAGCAGTTTTCGGATCCAAGATAGCTGAGTAGCACCGGGTTACTCGAGTTCGAAAAGAAGCCTCCAATACCGGCAATCTTTGAACCGTTTTTGATCTGAAGTTCGAGCCCCATGCCGCTATCGTCTAGTTCGTAATCCGCATTCATGCTGCTGCAATTGGGGATATCGGAGAATTCCTCGTTAAGTCGATCAATAAAGCCTTTTGGGGAAATTGAAAACTTTCCGTCGCCAAGAAAAGATGTGATTTCCTTCTCGTTGCGGGTGTCAACGACCTCTCCGCATTTTTCGCATTCTCGTATTTCCTTTGAGGTGGCGTCCACGTAGTCAACTTCGGTAGTCCACGAGCCCGGTTGATGCCCAAGGGGTTCCCCCTCGGTTTTACCGCAGCGTTGACAGGTCTTCGGAACCGTGCACGTTGCTTCTTCCCATTTGTGTCCAAGCGGTTCCCCCTCGGTTTTGCCGCAACTTTTACATGTGCGAGGGCTTGTACAGGTTGCATTGGCCCATAGCTTGTGAGTGCAAAACAACTGAGGAAACATCATGGGCAAACAGAAAATGACAATAACTAACGCAGCGGCCGCAGTGACTGCCCGTTTTTTACCGCCGAATTTTTGAATAACGCGAGTTAGAAGTGAGGCGCTTTCATCTTTTTTACATGCGGTGCCATCTTCATTAGATGGCTGTTCTTCTGGGAGGGGGGTGTTGTCAGCGCCCTCAGAAAACTGGCTCTCTTCGATATCCGGCATCCGCTCGTCAGACTCGCCGGGCCCCTTCATCTTGTCACTCATATTTATCAAGGTTCCTTTCCCGTACTTAAGTGTGTTATGCGAACAGCTACGGCAGGTGAAATGGCCGGTGACATAAATATATCCCAGTTTGGGATATATCACAATGGAATATAGCGTAAACGGCATGAACGTTGATGCTAACAGGACATGCGGAAAATGCCTTTCCCAGATTCGTCGGGAGCAAGGTATCACTCAGGTTGAACTCGCAAAGAAACTGGGGGTACCTCAGTCGTTCATCTCAAAGGTCGAGACCGGGGAACGCAGCCTTAGGGTTTATGAGCAGTTTGTCTATGCGGATGCACTCGGAATTACTGTTGAGACGCTAGTACGTAAACTTGGGGCTGTTTTGAGTAGCGAAGATAATTAGATGACGCCACGTATCGATCATCAATTAGAAATTAAAACAGAGCTATAGGGCGAATGAGATGGTGGGAAGTGTGCCTTTATCAAATAGAAGCCAAAAAAATCAGCCCGGCGACTTTCCAGAGTGTAGGTCCCTGTAGCCGCCGTCAGCGAAGTTAACGTAGGGGAGGCCAGGGGCTTTGCCCCCAAATCTTTCCGCATCGTGAAGGCTTCTTGTCCGTTACTCCGAAGGAACGCAATATTAAATCAGTGAATGCGATTATCCTGTCGAGGCTGCGCAGGCCCCCTTGGGGCTTCCCCTGAAAACAATCCGCAGATCGAATTGCCCCGTCGCGCGAAGCGCACGACGGGGCAATTCATGATCGAGGACGTTTTCAGGGGAAGCCCCAAGGGGGCCGGTGAGAGCAATGAGGCAGGGCGCTACAGGTATTCGATCTGGGCGCCTTCTGTGTCGCACGTCAGAATGTGCGTGTCGCACTTGGGGAACTGTTCGCGCAGCTTGACCTGTAGGAACTTTGCCACGATGGTGTCGTCAGTCACGGCCATGAGGGTCGAGCCGGAGCCACTGATCCAGATGGTCTTAGCACCGCCGTTAAGGCAGGTGTCGCGCACAGCGTTGTAGTCGGGGATGAGGCGGCGGCGATAGGGCTCCTGGATGCGGTCGTCGTTGGCGGCGGCAATCAGGTCAAGGTCGCCGGTCTCCAGGCCGCGCGTCATGCCGGCGATGCGGCCCATTTGCCATACGGCGGTGGAGAGTGGAATCTCCTGTGGCACAACCTTGCGCGCCTCGCTCGTATGCACCTCGTAGGGCGGAATCACAGTAATAAAACGAAGCTTGTCGCTTACCTCGTAGCGCAGGCACTGGGGCAGCGAGTCGGTCGGCGTAAAGGAGCAGACGGCGCCGCCCAGGATGGCGGGGGCGACGTTATCGGGATGGCCCTCGACCTCGGTGGCAATGCGGACGAGCTCGGCGCGGTCGACGGTGTGGCCTGTCAGCGCGGCGGCCGCCATGATGCCGGCGACGACGCAGGTGGAGCTGGAACCCAGGCCGCGGGCGACGGGCACGTCGGTCTGAATGTCGATAGCGACGGGGAAGGCCGGCTCGCCCCATGCGGCCAGTGCATCCACAAAGCTCACGTAGACCAGGTTATTCTCGTTTTGGAACTCCTCGGGGCAGCCCGTGATGGTGAGCTTGTCGGCGCGCTCGAAGGTGAAGTGCGAGTAGAGGCTGACGGCCATGCCGAGGGTGTCGTAGCCGATGCCTAGGTTGGCGCTGGTTGCTGGGACGGTGATTTTGATCATGTGAGTCCTCCTGGGCGGGTCTGGCCGTTTAGTTCGCTGCTCGGGCAGTCCTGGCTCGCTCGGAAAGCACATTAAGTGCTTTCCGGCTCGTGCGGAACTCGCGACGAACGAAACAGCCAGGCACGCTGTGTGCGTTCGTCATCATCCCGGTGGGTATCTGATAAAAGAAGGTGCGCCGGCTTTCGCCGGCGCCTTATAAGGGGTTTAGTTGGTGGCCATCTTTTTTGCAGCCTGCTCCACGTAGTTGGCCATGTCGGCTACGTCGCAGACGTCTTCGAAGCGGACGGGCTTGGCCTCGAGCTCGGCGAGCTGGACCGGGGCAACCGTGTTGGTTGCGTGCTCGAGCACGCGCATAGCCTCAAAGTCGTCCTCGGGAACGTCGAGCCCCAGGGCGTCGCAGCAGGCGCGCGGGAACTTGTAGGGGCTGGCGGTCGAAAGCAGCACGCGGGCCTTGGCGCCCTCGGCGGGAGCGACCTTTTCAAAGACGTGATAGCCGCAAGCGGTGTGCGGGTCGATCACGTAGCCGTTTGCATCCCAGCAGCTCTTGATGGCGGCGCGGACCTCGTCCTCGCTGGCCCAGCCGCAGCCAAAGACGCTCTGAATCTTTGCCAGCAGGTCGGTGGGAACCTCGTAGCGACCAGTCTGTGCCAGCTGCTCCATAAGGCCGGCAACGAGCTCGCAGTCGCCATCGGACAGGAAGTAGAGCATGCGCTCCAGGTTAGAGCTGATGAGGATGTCCATCGAAGGCGAGATGGTCGTGAAGAACGGGCGGTTGCGGTCGTAGACGCCGGTGGTCAGGAAGTCAGCCAGCACGTTGTTCTTGTCGCTCGCGACGATGAGCTTGGCGACGGGCAGACCCATGCGCTTGGCATAGTAACCGGCCAGGATATCGCCAAAGTTGCCGGTCGGTACGCAGAACTCCACGGCGTCGCCGGCCTCGATGGCGCCGGCGCGCAACAGCTGCGCATAAGCGGCAAAGTAGTAGACGACCTGCGGTACCAGACGGCCGACGTTGATGGAGTTGGCACTCGAAAGCACCGTGCCAGCGGCATCCAGACGCTCGGCAAGCTCCTTATCGGCAAAGATGCGCTTGACGGCGCTCTGGGCGTCGTCAAAGTTGCCGCGGATGCCGCAGACGGCGACGTTGTCGCCCTCCTGAGTGGACATCTGCAGATTCTGCACGCGGCTGACTTTGCCCTCGGGATAAAAGACGGTGATGCCCGTGCCCGGGGCGTCGGCAAAGCCTGCGAGTGCTGCCTTGCCCGTGTCGCCCGACGTGGCGGTGACGATCATGATGCGCTCGGCGCCGCCGTCCTGGGCGGAGGTGCGGGCCATCAGGCGGGGGAGCATCTGCAGGGCGACGTCCTTGAAGGCGCTCGTGGGGCCGCCAAAGAGCTCCATCACATAGGTCTGAGGGGCGTCGGTGCCCGGTGCTGCGTCGAGCTTGACGAGAGGCGTGACCTCTTCACTCGCGAACGTGCCGCGGTATGCCTCGTCGACACACGCCGAAATTTCTTCGTCCGTGTAATCGTTCAGTAACATTCCCAACACATTTTGAGCGATTTCAAAGTACGATTTATCAGCAAGCGAGCTGATATCGACCTGCTGGGTGCCAAGCTCGTCCGAGACAAACAAACCCCCGTCGGGAGCGATGCCGGTACGGATTGCCACCTTACTTGAGCATGATAAAGTGCGTCCTCGTGTACTATGATAAGTTCCCATATAACAGTGCTCCTCGGATACCTTGGTCCCAATCGGTGAAACCATGGTATCAGAGCGCGCAAAACAGGTTTGCAGAGGCTTTTAGAAAGGTAACCTCCACGCCATGATAAAAATTGCCAAATTTGGCGGCTCGTCGGTCGCCGACGCCGAACACTTTAAGAAGATCAAGGCCATCGTCGACGCCGACCCTGCCCGCCGTTTTGTGGTGGTTTCCGCCTGCGGCCGCCGCTTTAAGGGCGACACCAAGGTGACCGACCTGCTCTACCTGGTTAACGCGCACGTTAAGTATCACGTGTCGTGTGAGGAGCTGCTCGAGGACATTGGCCAGCGCTATTTTGATATCGCTGACGAGCTGGAGCTCACCTATCCCATCCGCGAGGAGTTCGCGGCCTTTGCCGAGCGCGCCCGCTCGGGCGGCTACTCCACCGAGGAGCTCGTGAGCCGCGGCGAGTACTTCACCGCTCGCCTGATGGCCGAGTACCTGGGCCTGCCGTTCCTGGATGCCGCGACGGTTGTGGCGTTCCATCACGACGGTACGCTCAGCATGAACCGCACCTCCGAGCTGGTGCAGGAGTACGGTCAGCAGGGCGGCTTTGTTATGCCCGGTTTCTACGGCGCGACGCGTGAGGGCCAGATCAGGTTACTCGATCGTGGCGGCGGCGATATCTCGGGCTCGATCCTGGCCAAGTGCCTAGGCGCCGACCTGTACGAGAACTGGACCGACGTCTCGGGCTTCTATTCTGCCGATCCGCGTATTGTTCCCGAGGCTCAGCCTATTGCGCGCGTTACCTACGAGGAGCTGCGCGAGCTTTCGTACATGGGCGCAAGCGTTCTGCACGAGGAGGCCGTGTTCCCCGTGCGCGAGGCGGGTATTCCTCTGGTCATCAAGAACACCAATGCGCCGCAGGACCCCGGCACCATCATTAGCGAGACGGCTGATGAGGGCGAGGCAGAGCCCATCATTACCGGCGTGACTGGCAAGCGCGGCTTTGTCGCCATCAATGTGGCCCGCGACCGCACCAAGCCCCGTGTCGGCTTTATGCGCCGCGCGCTTTCGGTCTTCGAGCGCTATGACGTTTCCGTTGAGCACATGCCCACCGGTGTCGACCGCTTTGGCGCCGTGGTGCAGGAGCAGGACGTTCACGATTCGCTGTACTCGCTTGTGAGCGACATTCAGCAGGAGGTCGAGCCGCTCGAGATCGAGGTCGTCGAGGGCCTGGCGCTCATCGCTACCGTCGGTCGTAACCTGCGTGGTCGTGCCGGCATCTCGGGCCACCTGTTTGGCATGCTTGGCCAGGTGGGCGTGAGCGTGCGTATGATTTCGCAGAGCTGCGACGAGATCAACATCATTATCGGTGTCGAGGAGAAGGACTTCGACCTGGCGATTCAGACCATTTACCGTGCCTTCTCCGATAAAAACGGCATTGTGAAGGTCTCCGACCTGGAGGCTTCCGCGCCGGTCGATCCCGCTCTGGCCGCGCTCCACAAGTAGCTGCTATCCCGGTGGATTTTTGGGACAAGTGCCAAAAATCTAGCGCGGGGCGTTTCGTTTCGGTTTCGTTTCGACGGGGCGGGTTTCGTGCCCGCCCTGTTCTTGTATACACTGGCAACAATAATCGGCCTGCTCGGCGTGCGGGCAAAAGCCAAAACCTTTAAAGGGGGAAGCATGAAACAGTACACGGTTGCTATTTTGGGCGCGACGGGAGCCGTGGGCACCCAGATGCTCGAGTGCCTCAACGAGCAGGAGTTCCCGGTTGGCAAGCTCAAGCTGCTGGCAAGTGCGCGCTCCGCGGGCAAGACCGTTGAGTTCCGCGGCGAGCAGATCGTGATCGAAGAGGCTTGCCCCGAGGCCTTTGAGGGCTGTGACATCGTACTTGGCGCCGCCGGCGACGACATCGCGAAGGAGCTGCTGCCTGAGGCCGTCAAGCGCGGCGCCGTCGTAGTCGATAACAGCCACGCCTTCCGCATGGATCCCGAGGTGCCGCTGGTCGTGCCCGAGATCAATGCCGATGACATTGAGTGGCACCACGGCCTGATTGCCAACCCCAACTGCGCGACTATCATCGGCCTGGTTCCCACCTGGCCGCTGCACCAGCTTGCCGGCGTGAAGCGTATGATCGTGTCCACGTATCAGGCAGCTTCGGGCGCTGGCGCGCCCGGTATGGCCGAGCTCGAGGCTCAGCTGGCCGCTCTGGGCCGTGACGAGGAGATTCCCGAGCCGCGCGCCTTTGCCGCCCAGCTGGCGAGCAACCTGATTCCGCAGATTGGCGGCGTCAAGGAGGAGGGCTTTACCTCCGAGGAGATGAAGTTGCAAAACGAGGGCCGCAAGATCATGCACCTGCCCGAGCTGCGCGTGAACTGCACCTGTGTGCGCGTGCCGGTGCTGCGTTCGCACTCCGAGAGCATTACGCTCGAGTTTGAGCGCGACATCACGGTGGAAGAGGCCCGCGCTGCGCTGGCTGCCGCTCCGGGCGTGAAGCTCGTTGACGACATGGGCGCCGAGGATGCGCACGACCGCTTCCCCATGCCGATGGACACCTCCGACCAGGACCTGATTTGGGTCGGTCGCGTACGCCGCGACATCTCGAACCCCGAGGCCGCGCGTGGCATCACCTTCTGGTGCTGCGGCGACCAAATCCGTAAGGGCGCGGCAACCAACGCCGTCCAGATCGCTAAGCTGCTCTGCGAGTAGTGTGACCTGTCCGGCGGGGGCCGGGCTTAGTTTTCAGAACGTCCTCGACCATGTGTGGCGCCTTGTCCTGCTCCTTCGGAGCCGCGGACAAGGCGCCACACTGGTCTGCGGAGTGTTCTGAAAGCTAAGCCCGGCCCCCGCCTGCGGTGACTCGGCTGCGAGCAGTCTGCGATGGGGCCGTTGTTGGTTGGGGCCGCTGGCCTGATGTGGGGGCGCGCGGCTGTTGCGGGCCCTGGTCCCGGTGGCGGCCTCGGCGCTTTGCGCCTGCCGCCTTTGGGGACTGTGGGGCGCGGCCGGCAGCTGCGGCGCGTTGCGCCTGCTGCCTTGGGTGGCTTTGGGGTCGATTGGGGTTGTCTGCACAATTCGCGGTATTATGTTGCGGAGTTTTGAAAGGAGCCGCTGGTGGTCACGACGACGTTTGCTTCGCCTTTGGGCGAAATCTTGCTTGCCGCTGATGGCCACGGTCTGACGGGACTTTGGTTTGAGGGGCAGGAGCATTTTGGCTCCACGCTTCTCAAAGAAGATCCCGAACATGTTGAAGGCGCCGATGCAGTTTCTGGTGCTGGCGGCATGTCGTCGGTGAGTCCGGCAAATGGTGCGGCGTCTTCGGTGCTTGAGCGTTCCTGGGCTTGGCTGAATGCTTATTTTGCAGGGCAGGAACCTCGGTTTACGCCGCCGTTGCATATGATCGGCACGGCGTTTCAGCGTGAAGTTTGGTACGAGCTGCTTTCTATTCCGCGTGGCGAGGTCGCTACGTATGGCGAGATCGCCCAGCGTGTTGCGGCTCGACATCGTGTACCGGGAAACGAGGCGCCCGTTGTGTCTCCCCGTGCCGTGGGGACTGCGGTTGCACGCAATCCCATTTCGATTATCGTGCCGTGCCATCGCGTGGTTGCCGCCGATGGTTCGCTCAACGGATATGCCGGCGGGCTTGACCGCAAGGAGTGGCTGCTTCGGCTTGAGGGCGCGTACGAGGAATAGTGCCCGAGCTCTTTGCATGATAAAGGTGCCGCGAAAGGGTGAGTTGCTGTTCTATCGTCTCCGGCGTGCGGACAAGCGTTTGACATCTGCGCCTTAAGTTTGGCTAAGCCATATCCTGCGTATTTAAAAACGCGCAGGTTGAGCGGCTAAGGCTGCGCTAAGGCGGTTGACGGTGCGCTATCATCGGCAGTATCGAAACCTGTATAGCCGTGCGCCAAAGGAACAACTATGAAGCTGATGCTTGCCGAGGACGAACCCGGCCTCTCCCGCGCCCTTACCGCGATTCTTCAACATAGCGACTACGAGGTCGATACCGCGCTCGATGGTCTGACGGCGCTCGAGTATCTGCTCGCCAACGACTATGACGCCGCAATTCTGGACATCATGATGCCCGGCATGGACGGTATCGAGGTACTCAAGCGCACACGCGCCGCCGGTAAGCGACTGCCCATCATCATGCTCACGGCAAAAAGCGAGGTGTCCGATAAGGTCGAGGGCCTGGATGCCGGTGCCAACGACTACCTGACCAAGCCGTTCGCCGCCAAGGAGCTGCTCGCACGCATTCGCGCCATGACGCGTGCCGCGACGGCAATTGACGCCACGACGCTCAGCGTGGGCAACGTGCGCCTCGACACGGCATCGTGCACACTCGTGGGCCCTTTGGGCGAGGAGCACCTGGCCAATCGAGAGTTTCAGCTTATGGAGCTCTTTATGCGCAACGCCGGCACGCGCATGCCCACCGAGCGTTTGATGCTCGAAGTTTGGGGTGAGGACGCGCCCGAAGGCGCTAACGTGGTGTGGGTCTATATCTCGTACCTGCGCAAAAAGCTGACGGCGCTTGGTGCCAACGTGGCCATCCGTGCATCGCGCAACCAGGGCTATTCGCTCGAGGTTGTTGAGGAGGGCGAATAGGCGTGAGCGCGAGTGCGTGGTGGAAGCGCACGACGGCAAAGCTCGGCATGGGCGCGGACTCGGGTAATCCGGGGCGCGCCGATGCTGCCAGTGCAATGGGACGTCGCCTGCGTCGTAAGTTCATCCTGGTTGCCATGGGTGCCGTGACCGCCGTGCTTACGCTTATCATCGCCGGCATCAATATCGTCAACTACTCGCATGTCTGCAAGATGGCCGACGCTCGTCTGGACTATATCTTGGCGGGCAAGGACGGCATCGATTGGACGGATGAGCCCAAGACCGATCTCGGCGAGGATGTGGGCGCCGGTAAGACCGCTGCCGGTGACAGGGTGGTCATGCGCACCGGGCACTTCGAAGGTATGACGGCGGAGTCTCCCTTCGACACGCGCTACTTTACGGTGTCGATTGCCGGTGGGCAGGTGACCGATGTCAACACGGCCCGCATTGCCGCGGTGGGTGCCAAGCGTGCTGCACGCATCGCTGCAGGACTATATTCCAAGGGTTGGACCTCGGGCTTTTCTGGTAACTACCGCTATACGGTTACGGTTCAGGGCGACGAGACCACCTATGTGTTTGTGGACTGCTCGCGCGAGCTTGCAAGCTTTCATTCGTTTTTGAGCGCGAGCGTGGCGATTAGTTGCATTGGCTGGCTGGCGGTGTTGGCAATTGTGGCGGGTGCCTCGGGCGCGGTGATTCGGCCGATGGTCGAGAGCTACAGCAAGCAAAAGCGCTTTATTACCGATGCAAGCCACGAGATCAAGACGCCGCTGGCCGTGATTGATGCCGCCAATGAGGTGCAAGAGATCGAGAGCGGCGAGAGCGAGTGGACGCAGAGCATTCACGAACAGGTTGCACGGTTGACGGCGCTCACGGAGCGTCTGGTGTTTTTGGCTCGCATGGACGAGGGTTCGGCGGGCTTTACCATGATATCGATCGATCTTTCGGAGGCAGTGGACAAGGCGGCGTCGCCGTTTGAGTCGGTGGCGGTTTCGCGTGGCAAGCGTCTGTCGACGTCGATTGCGAGTGGCGTGCGGGCCCATGCCGATGCTGCAGCGGTGGCGCAGGTGGTTGAGCTGCTGCTGGATAACGCCACGCGCTATGCGAGTGAGGGCAGTGTAATTGAGTTGAGTCTGCGTGCCGTCTCACGCGGTGCAGGCAAAGGTTCGGCCGAGCTTGTCGTTTCGAACGCCGTGGACGAGCTGCCCGAAGGCGACCTAGATCGATTGTTCGACCGCTTCTATCGTGCGGACGTGTCGCGCAGCTCCAAGACGGGCGGCTCGGGCGTGGGCCTATCCGTGGTGCGTGCCATCGCCGAAGCCCATGGTGGGAGCGCTTCTGTCTGCGGCCACGGCAACCAGATCACCTTCACCGTCCGCCTCTAAAACCTGCCAAAATGAACCTGTCCCTTTTTGGTCGGTGCGAAATGGGTAATACTAAAGAGTTATCCGACCAGATGGGAATTAATCGATGGCCTATATCGAATTCAAAGACGTCATCAAGGCATACGGCGAGGGCGACGCCCGCATTCACGCACTCGACGGCGCGAGTTTTACGGTCGAGCGCGGCGAGCTCGCCATCATTTTGGGTGCTTCAGGCGCCGGTAAAACGACGGCGCTCAACATCTTGGGCGGCATGGACACGGCAACTTCCGGCACCGTGACGGTGGACGGGCGCGACGTGAGCTCCGCTAACGAGGCGCAGCTCGTGGAATACCGCCGCGCCGACGTCGGCTTTGTCTTCCAGTTCTACAATCTGGTCCCCAACCTGACGGCCCTCGAAAACGTTGAGCTCGCAGCTCAGATTTGCCCCGATTCGCTCGATGCCGAACAAACGCTTCGCCAGGTTGGCCTGGGCGAGCGCCTGGGCAACTTTCCGGCACAGCTTTCGGGCGGCGAGCAGCAGCGCGTGTCCATCGCCCGCGCACTGGCAAAGAACCCCAAGCTGCTTCTGTGCGACGAGCCCACGGGCGCGCTCGACTATAAAACCGGCAAGCAGATCTTGCAGCTGCTGCAGGATACCTGCCGCAAGCAGGGCATTACGGTCGTCATCATCACGCACAACTCCGCGCTCGCGCCCATGGCCGATCGCCTGATTCGCTTTAAGAGCGGCCGCGTGGAGAGCGAGACGGTCCAGCAAAATCCCGTGCCTATCGAGACGATCGAGTGGTAGCGCCCATGGATCAGGACCGCCAAAACAGCCAACGCCGCGACGCGCAGAACACGGAGCGCGAGCAGGATTTTACGACCTACCGCACTGCCCAAAGCTCAAACGATATGGTGCCGACGGTGTTTCGCCGCGGTGTCTACCGCACGATTCGCGGCAGCCTCAAACGCTTCTTGTCTATCGTCGTGATCACCGCGCTCGGCGTGAGCGTGATGTGCGGCCTTAAGGCGGGTTGCGAGGACCTGTGCGATTCGGTTGACGCCTACTTCGACCAGCAAAATGTCTATGACATTAACGTGCAGTCGACCTATGGCCTGACTGACGATGATCTCGACGCCATCCAAGAGGTCGATGGCGTCGAAACGGCCGAGGGCATCTACACCGAGACCGCCTACACCGCCGTGGGCACAACGCGCGAGCGCGTGGTCGTGCAAAGTCTCTCCAAGGAGAATATCGATCAGCCAGTGCTCGTGAACGGCGATTTGCCCGAGAGCGCCGATGAGGTCGCGGTGACTTCGAAGTTCCTGAAGGCTTCGGGCAAAAAGCTCGGCGATACGGTGAGCTTTGCTGCCAACGATGCGAGCTCGTCGAACCAAAGCGCCAAGGATCAGTTTGCCGATGGCGATTACACCATCACGGCCGAGGTTCTCGATCCCACTGATGTGAGCTCCGACTCGACGGTCAACGCCTTCCGTGCCGCCTCGGCGGCGGACTATAAGTTCTATGTGAGCGAGGACGCCGCGACATCTTCTTCCTACTCCGCGGTCCACGTGGTCGTCGAGGGAGCCAAGGATCTCAACTCATATTCGGATGCCTACGCGGCAAAGATCAATGAGGTCAAGGGCAATATAGAGAAGATCCGCGAGGAGCGTGAGAAGGCGCGCGCTCAGGAGCTGACGGTCGACACGCCGACAAGCTTGGATGCGGCCGAGCGTCAGGCCGCCATGCTCTTTGGAATCGAGCAGGACAACATCAATCGCATGGCCGAGGGCAGCGACGAGCGTGCGCAGGCGCAAGCCGACCTGGACCAGCGCCGTGCCGCCGCCGACCAACAGTTTGCCGACGCCCGCGCCGAGCTTTCCGACCTGGGCGAATGCACCTGGTACATCCAGGACCGCGGCAATATCGCAAGCTACTCGAGCGTGGAGAGCGATAGCTCGTCAATTGAAGCCATCGCCACGGTGTTCCCGTTCATCTTCTTTATCGTCGCCGTGCTCATCAGCCTTACCACCGCCACGCGTATGGTCGAGGAGGAGCGCACGCTCATCGGCCTGTATAAGGCGCTCGGCTATTCGCGCGGACGCATCCTGTCCAAATACGTGGACTATGCGCTGTGGGCTTGTCTGATCGGCGGCGTGCTCGGCAACATCATCGGATTTGTGGGCCTGCCGCTGTTCCTGTTTACGGTGTTCGACGACATGTACTCGCTGCCCCAGATGTTGCTTTCGTACGACATCGTGTCCTCGATCGTCTCGGTGGCGCTGTTTGCCGTGGGCGTGGTGGGCGCCACGATTATCGCCTGCCGCCACGAGATGGCCGAGACTCCGGCCTCGCTCATGCGCCCCAAGGCCCCGCGCGCCGGCTCGCGTATCTTGCTCGAGCGCATCGGCTTTATCTGGCGCCGCATGGGCTTTTTGAACAAGGTGGCAGCACGTAACCTGTTTCGCTACAAAAAGCGCGCCTTTATGACCATCTTCGGTATCGCGGGTTGCACCGCGCTTGTGATCTGCGGTATGGGTATTCGCGACACGTCGGTCGCGCTTTCGCCCAAGCAGTATGGGCATATCACGCGCTATGACTTGCTGGCGGTTGCCAATCCCGACGATTTTTCGCAGACGTGCGCGGCATTGGATGAGCGCAGCGCGGCCAATGATTTCAACGTGACCGTGACCTCGACCCTGCCGATTATGACCGACAACGTCACCTTTACGTTTGGCGGCAAGAGCGAGACCGTGCAGCTGATCGTGGTGCCCGATGACCGCACGGGTGACTTGGGCGATTACGTGCGTCTGGAGGATGAGTCCAATGAACCGCTGCCTTTGCGTGACGGAGACGTGTATCTGAGCAAGAGTTCACAGCTGGTGCTGGGGATTCAGCCGGGCGATACGGCTCACGTCCAGGATTCGTCGCTCAATGTTGCCAAGGTCAAAGTCAGCGACATTTCGCTTAACTATCTGGGCAACACGCTTTACATGACGCAGGGCACCTATGAGCGTGCGTTCGGTCGAAGCGCACGTCTTAACGGCGTCTTTGTGCTGCTTAAGGGTTCGTCGGCCGACCAGATTGCGTTTAGCAAGAATCTTAAGAGTGACGGTTGGCTTACGATTTCGAGTACGGCCGAGCATTGGGAGAACTACGAGGCGAACTTTACGATTATCAATTCGGTCGTAGTGCTCGTGACCTTTATGGCGGCGTGCCTGTCGTTTGTGGTGGTGTTTACGCTGTCCAACACCAACATCTCCGAGCGCGAACGCGAGCTGGCGACTATTAAGGTGTTGGGCTTCCGTCGCGGTGAGGTGCACCATTACGTCAACAAGGAGACGTTGATCCTCACGGCGATCGGCGCTGCGCTGGGCGTGCCGCTGGGCGGCTTGCTGGCCGAGAGTTTTACGTACATTTTGCAGATGCCGTCGCTGTACTTTGACGTCGAGGTCGAGCCACTGAGCTACGTGCTTGCCGTGCTGCTGGCCTTTGGCTTTACGTTTATCGTCAACCTCGCCACCAATCGCACCCTCAACAAGATCGACATGGTCGGTGCCCTCAAGAGCGCAGAGTAGCCTGTTCTGGGATTCAAACTGTAGCGAGCTGTGACGTGTCACAGCCGCTTTATTGCATAAACCGCCCCGCCGATTGCATATTTCGGCGGGGCGGTTGCTATTTGTCCACAGGTACCCCTGGGGGCGGTGTACAAATTCCGGAGTATTCAGCATCCCGGAGCCCGCGGGCGCGCAAAACTGCGCTGAAAGCCCTGATTAAGAGTCCCCAGCGCCTCAAGAGCCGCTCATTTTCCACAGGATGCGGCCCATAGTGCCTGCCTTTCGTCCAAAATCAAGTATGCAGGCATCCTCGGCTGCTGAATACTCCCAAAAATGCACGCCGCATCCTACCCCAGGCACCCGCAGCAAGCAGACGAATAGCCTCGGCCTCCCTAGTTACCGCAGGAGGCCCCAGGGCTTGCCTCCCAAATCTTTCCGCAGGACGGAGGGACCCCGCCGCGCGAAGCGCACGGCGGGGTCCTGACATGTCCGAGGACGATTTTTTTGGGGGGTAAGCCCTGAGGCCTCCGATGGGGCGGTTCCAGCCGAGGCTATTCGTCGCCGAAGCTGATGCCCAACGCCTTGGCCTCGCGCACCAGATCGCTCTGGGGGTCGACATACTTGAGCTTGCCGGCGACCTCCTCGAGCGGCATGTGGCACATCTTGCCGTCACGCAGGGCAATCATGTAGCCAAACTCGCCACGCAGGCAGCCCAGCGCCGCCTCGACGCCACACTGGGTCGCAAAGATGCGGTCCTGAGCGTCGGGCTGGCCACCGCGCTGCGTGTGACCGGGGATGGCGACGCGGGTCTCGCGACCGGTCTTGGCCTCGATCTCCTTGGCGATGTCGTAGACGATCGACGGGCTCGTGCGCTCGGCAAGCTTTTTCTTGTACTCCTTCTTGGACAGCGTCGCGTCCTCCTTGGAGATAGCGCCCTCGGCGACGGCCACGATGGTAAAGCGGCTGCCGGTCTCCATGCGATGCTCGATGGTCTTGATGACCTGGTCCATGTCGTAGGGGATCTCGGGAATCAGGATGACGTCCGCGCCGCCCGCGACGCCGGCATACAGCGGGATCCAGCCAACCTTGTGGCCCATGATCTCGATGACGAACACGCGGCCGTGGCTCGAGGCGGTAGTGTGGATGTCGTCGATGCACTTGGTTGCGACGTCGATGGCGCTCGTAAAGCCAAAGGTCATCTCGGTGCCCCAGGTGTCGTTATCGATGGTCTTGGGCAGGGCAATAACGTTGAGGCCCTCTTCGCGCAGGCGGTTGGCGGTCTTGGTGGAGCCGTTGCCGCCCAGCATAAACAGGCAGTCGAGCTGCAGCTTGTGATAGGTGTGGACCATCGCGGGCACCTTCTCGACGCCGTCGGCCTCGGGAATGTTCAGGCGCTTGAACGGCGTGCGGCTCGTGCCCAGGATAGTGCCGCCGCGGGTGAGGATGCCGCTAAAATCGGCGGGCGTCATGACGCGGAACCTGCTGTAGATAAGGCCCTGGTAGCCGTCCTCAAAACCATAGATCTCGATAGGTTCTTCGCTATTGGTCATAAGCGTTTTGACGATGCCGCGCATGGTGGCGTTGAGCGCCTGGCAGTCGCCGCCACTAGTAAGAAGACCGATCCTAAGCATGGTGAATCCTTCCGGGCAAGTTATAACATGCGCATAAGTTTACCCCCGCACACTGTTGATGCGGGGGTAAAACGTGTTAGCTCAAATGTATAGAAATGTAAGCAACGCCAGGCGAGCGTAAGGACGACGGTGCCAGCTCCTTACAGTGCGAAGGCGTCGACGTCGCCCCAGTGGCGGCGCAGCGTAATAGCGGCAGCGGGTTCGGTATTGTCAAAGACGACCGACCACTGCGTGTTGCTGGTGATGTCTTCCGGATTGGGCTCTTGCGCCGCAGCGCGTAGAGCCTTCCAAGCGACTGCCTCGTCCTGGGCACCGACATGGGCGTCAAGGACATCGGCGATTGCGACGGCGCGCTCTTTACCATGGCCCAGCTCGCCATTCTTTTGGTTGGGCAGCACTTCGTCACCATAGCAGGCGTAGAAGTTCGTAACCTGGCGTACAGGAGTCACTTTGCATGCACGGTCGGGGTCGCGCGGATCCCACTCCACCACCCGCGCGTCACCGGCGGCGTCGTTGATAAAGAAGTGGTAATCGCGTCCTGCCATGGCGTGCATGTCGTAGGCGGAAAGCAGGTCGACAGCTTCTTGCGTGGTGGCGGCACGGTCGAGCACCAGGCGGATGGCGAGCGAGGTATTGATGACGGGGCGCTGCGTGTCCTGGTCACAGGGTTTGGAATCCAGGGTGAGTACGGCAATGGACACGCCGCATTCGTTAACACCGTCGAGCTGGGCAAACGGGCCCATGAGTGCGGCGGCACGTCCGGCGACAGAATCAAGCGGAGTGTTGGCGCCCAGGTTGTTAAGGGCGGCAAAGCCGATGGAGGCATAGCCGTCGCGCGGGTGATTGCGCACCAGCAGCGCCGAGGTGTCGTCCTTAAAGTCGTAATTGCGACCGGTGCGCACGCGGCCTTCGGCATCTACGGCGGCAAAGGCGCTGCAGGCAAACTGCGGCGCTTGGACATGTGCTGGCACACCGGGCAGCACCTGCGCCACCACGGCATCGATGTAGGCCTGGTCGTCGCGCACATCGGCGGCGATGATGCAGTCGAGGTCGTAGTCGTAGGCGATGTCGATCGCGTACAGGTCATAGCCATCCGCGTAGCCGGTCAAGCGTTTGAGCGACGCAGCGGATTTGATTTGCTTGCGGTAAACAATGCCGGTGGCAGCGGCAAGGCCGACGGTGACTCCCGCGACACCGCAGGCGATGGCAATGTTACGTGGCTTCATGACGGCTCCTCTCGTCCTGTTAGCGTAATTGTCGCAAAAGGAGCGCGAGCATGATGGCTCAACTTGGTGAGCGGCGCGGGATTAAACATGGAATGAAAGGCGCGGCGCTGGCGCGACGGGGTATGCTGGAGGGGACCATCAACCCAGCGAAAGGGGAGAGCATGACGGATCAGGAAACGCCCGAGCGCGCACATGTGACGGCCGACGATATCGAGGCCGCCAACGACCTTATCGACTTTATCGAGGCATGTCCCAGCATGTTCCATACGGCGGCGACCATTATGGCCGAGCTCGACGAGGCAGGCTTTACCTACCTGCCCGAGAACGCGGCGTGGGACATCGAGCCGGGCGGGCGTTATTACACGCAGCGCAACACCTCGAGCGTTGTTGCCTTTAAGGTGGGCGAGGACCTGGCCGCGACGTGGGGCGAGGACGGCGTTGCCGGTGACTATCATTTTCAGCTCACGGCGTCGCACAGCGATTCGCCGACGTTTAAGGTCAAGGCCGTGCCCGAGCTCGATGGCGCAGGCGAGACGCTGCGCCTGAACACCGAGGCCTACGGCGGCATGATCGACTACACCTGGTTCGATCGCCCGCTGGCGCTCGCGGGCCGCGTGCTGGTGCGCGAGGGCGACCGTATCGAGAGTCGTTTGCTCGCTACCGAGCGCGAGGTCGCTATTATCCCGAGCCTTGCCATCCACATGAACCGCGGCGTCAACGAGGGCTTTGCTCCCAACCGAGCTGTCGACCTGTGCCCGCTCATCAGCGCCGGTGACCTTAAGCAGGGCGACTTTGATGCCCTGATCGCCGAAGAGCTGGATGTTGAGCCCGAGCAAATCTTGGGTCGCGACCTGTTCCTGGTCAATCGTCAGGATGCGCGCATTTGGGGCTGGGCCGACGAGTTTATCTCGACGCCCAAGCTCGACGACCTGGCCTGCGCCTACACCTCGCTGCAGGCATTTTTGGGTGCCGAGAACGCGCGCGACGTCTCGGTCTTCTGCTGCTTTGATAATGAGGAGGTTGGCTCCGAGACCAAGCAGGGCGCCATGTCGACGTTCTTGGCCGACGCGCTGCGCCGCATCAACGGATCGCTGGGCTTTGACGACGAGTCGTATCATCGCGCCCTTGCCGCATCGATGCTCGTGAGCTGCGACAACGCGCATGCCGTGCACCCCAACCACGCCGAGAAGTGCGATGCGCGCAACCAGGTTGTGCTCAACGGCGGCATCGTCATCAAGGAAGCCGCTAACCAGCACTACTGCACCGATGCCTTTAGCCGCGCGCTGTTCCAGGCTATCTGCGATGACGCCGATGTGCCCACGCAGGCCTTCGCCAACAAGAGCGATATGGCCGGAGGCTCCACACTCGGCAACCTGTCCAATATGCAGGCGAGCATGCATGCCGTGGACGTGGGCCTGCCGCAGCTGGCCATGCACTCAAGCTACGAGACCGGCGGCGTACGCGACGTGATGTACGCCATCCGCGCCCTCACCGCCTTCTACGAGCGCAACCTAACCATCAACGGAGCCGAAAGCGTGGAGCTCTAAAACCTGCCAAAGAGGGATGTTGATTTCGGCAGGTTTTATCTGGGCAAATGCAAAGGGTGAAACCGAGTTAGATCTGTGATACGTGGCCGCCGAGGTGCAGTGTGCCTCGGCGGCTTTTTGTGTACAGAGTACGGCTAATGCTTATAAATGCTATACATGCTTTACGTATTTACCATAGAGTTTTATGATAGTTTTGAAGTATTAAGGAGGGGTCATGACCACAACAGCCGCTCAGATCAACGTGCGTCTCGATGCCGATCTTAAAAGGAGTGGGGACGCCGCTCTCTCCAGGGCCGGTATGACGCCGAGCCAAGCGGTGCGTGCGCTCTGGCAACTTGCGGCATCTCTGGCTGATCGGCCCGGCGCGCTCGAGGATATCCTGCTGCCCAGTCGTGCCCGGGCGGAACAGCGCGAGCGCGAAAAGGCCGCCAAACGTAAGCTCGAGCTCATGGATCAGGGGTCGAAGCTGTTCGCTGCCGCTTGCCGTGAGTCGGGAATCGATATGGTCAGGGCTCAGCCATCGGACGACGAAGAGCTCAAACGGAACGCCTATGCTGATCGCTATGGCGAGGAGATGAGCTGGCTCTATGAGTGAGGCTCTAAAGCGCATCTTGGTTGACACCAACGTGTGGCTCGATTACTTCATTCCCTCACGACGTGGTCGTTCGGCGGCGATTGAGTTTTTACGCGATGCATGCACGGCGCAGGTGGATTTGCTGTATGCGGCGACATCGTCCAAAGACCTGTTCTATTTGATTTCAAGTGAACATAAGGCATGGTATCGGCGAGAGCGCGGTTCGCTTTCCCAGTATGCCGCTACGGCAGCGACTTCGCTTGCATGGGATTGTCTTAGCGTGCTGTCGCAGCTTGCCACGCCAGTGCCCTGTGACCTGAGCGATATATGGATGGCGAGCAGGCAGCGTGAGCTCCATAGCGATTACGAAGACGATTTAATCATTGCGGCAGCGATACGCTCCCAAGCAGATTTACTGGTCACCAACGATGTCAAACTCTGTTCACACGCACCCGTCGCAGCAATGAGCGTAGAAGACGCAAAGAATTACTTAGCAACGCTCTAGCAATTTGAAGACCCCACAGGTCGAACAAAAGTCAGCGAGAGCCCACAGGTAGGGCCGCGCCAGCAAAGCACCGCAGGTTGAACAAAAGTCAGCGAGAGTCCGCCGTTTGAGCCAAGGTGCCGTGAAATGAAAAGGCGCTGACCTTCTGGTCGCGCCTTTGAAATTGAACGGCAGATTGGCCAAACGGCGGGCTCGCAGCGTCGACCGGTCCGCCGTTCGTTAGAACGGCGGAACCCATGGGGGCTCGTAGCGTCGAGTGGTCCGCCGTTCGTTAGAACGGCGGAACAAGATTAGTGTTCGATCCAGCAGCGCAGGGTCTCGCTGGCCTGCAGGTGACGCAGATTCTCCGCGGCGATGTCGACCACGTTATTGAGCGTGGCGGCTAGGTGGAACCAGCCGGAGACGTGCGGCGTGATGAGCATGTTAGGCGCATCCCACAGTGGGCTTGTCTCGGGTAGCGGCTCGGGGTCGGTGACGTCGACCGCGGCGCCGGCGAGACGTCCCGACTCCAGAGCGGCAACCAAGTCGTCGGCAACCACAAGATCGCCGCGGCCGCCGTTGGCAAAGAAGGCGCCCGGTTTCATCGCGGCGAAGAACTCGGCGTTTGCCAGGCCGCGGGTCTCGGGTGTGCTCGGCATAAAGGATGCGACGACGTCGGCTTCGGCCAAGCGCTCAGACAGGGCATCCATGCCGTCCATGTCCTCAAACACAATGGGGTAGACGAGCGGATGGCGCTTGATGCCGCGGACGTGCGCGCCCATGCTGCGGCATAGCGTGGCAAAGTGGCCGCCGATATCGCCTGCGCCCAGCACCAGCACATTGGCGTTTTTGAGCGAGGTGACCGACCCCAAATCCTCCCAGCGATGCTCGCGCTGCAAGTCGTGATAGCCGGGCAGGCGCTTCATCATGGAAAGGACCATGGCAAACATGTGCTCGCTCACGGCTTGGCCGTAGGCGCCCACCGAGCAGGAAAGCTTGGCGTCGGCTGGCACGGTGCCGGCGGCCAGGTAATCGTCATAGCCCGCGGTCTGCAGTTGCAGCAGCTGGAGGTGCTCGCACGCGGTAAGCAGGGCGGGGTCTATGTTGCCCAAGATCACGTCGGCGTCGGCGACCTGCTCACGCGTGACGGCATCGGCGCTCGTGTAGATAAAGTCCTCGCCCGGAGCGCTCGACTCAAGGATCGCGCGGTGACGGTCGTTGACGGGCAACAAAACCAGGATGTTCACAAGCAGTCCTCTCCGCTCGACCTACCAAAAAGGGACAGGTTTATTTTGGCAGGTTTTATCAGGCAAAACGTTCAAATAAAAACGCCGGATGCAAGACGAGCGTGCCCGTCAGCATCCGGCGCATCCACGGCTACCAGCTCAGCAGTTCGTAACCGTCCTCGGTCACCACGAGCTGTACCTCGCACTGGGCCGAGTCGCTGCCGTCCTTGGTGCGCACGCACCAACCGTCACCCTTGCTAATCTTGATGTCGGGCGCTCCGGCGTTGACCATGGGCTCGATGGTAAAGACCATGCCCGGAGCCATGATGGTGTCCACATCGGGCGCCTCGGTGGTAAAGCCCACAAATGGGTCCTCGTGGAACTCTTTGCCAATGCCGTGCCCGCCGTACTCGCGCACCACGCTAAAGCCGGCGTCCTCGACCGTCTTTTGTACGGCCTCGGCCATAACGGACAGCGGCAGCCATGGCTTGACGGCCGCCAGGCCCGCCTCCACGCTGGCACGGGTGACCTCGACAAGACGCTGGCGCTCGGCAGAGACCTCACCGATGCAGAACATGCGGCTCGAGTCGCTAAAGTAGCCGTCAAGAATCGTGGAGCAGTCCACGTTGATGATATCGCCCTCGTGCAGCACGTCCGTATCGCAGGGGATGCCGTGGCAGACCACGTCGTTGATCGAGGTGCACACGCTCTTGGGGTAGCCCTCGTAGTTGAGGTCGGCCGGCGTGCCACCGTGCTCGACGGTGTAGTCGTAGATCATCTGGTCGATCTGGTTGGTGGTCATGCCCGCGGCGATGTGCTCGCCTACGTAGTCGAGCACGCCCACGTTGATGGCGGCGGAGCGCTTGATGCCCTCGATATCGGCGGGCGTCTTGTAGAGCGTGCGGGGCAGAACCTCCCAGCCCTCCTCCCACAGGCGCTCGAGGCGCTCATCAAAGGTGCTATGGCATTTCTTATATTTTTTGCCGCTGCCGCACCAGCAAGCGTCGTTGCGGCCGGGTACGGGTCCTTTGTCATACATGGCTAACTTCCTTTCATCCGCAGCTAGTATAGCCCACCCACGCGTCCATAAAAGTTGCGGTGATATAGTTCCGATTTAAGCGGTTTAACAGCACAAATAGGAACTATATCACCGCAACTGATGGGGCGGGATGGCGGGCACTAGCTGCTGCGTGGTTTTGCTAGTAGCTCACCTGGCAGGGAATGCCGAGGGCGCGCACACGCGCGGCAATGGCGTCGAGGACGTCGGGTGCTGCTTTGGCAAGGCCGGCGACCGGTGTTTCGCGCGCCACCGTGTAGATGGTCGCCTCCTGCGGACGAATGCGCTCGAGCGCCGCGAGCCAGGGGGCAACGTATTCCTCGCCGGTGTTGTCGATGAGCTTGCCCTGATACTTGCCGGTCAAAAAGATCGTCTGGATAATGACATGACCGTTAAAGCTCGCGAACGTCTCGATCTGGTGCTCTACATCGTAGGGGCCAACGGGTTGATCGAGCAGCTGGATAAACGCCGGATCGACGGTATCGAGCTTAAGAATGTTGTCGTCGACCATCATGAGCGCGTCGTGCACCTCGGGGCGGTCGGCGCGCGTGCCGTTGGAGAGCACGGCGATCTTGGAGTTTGGGGCAAGCTCGTCGCGCAGCGCGACAGCGCCGGCGATGGCCTGCGGAAACTCCGGTGCGGCGGTGGGCTCGCCGTTGCCTGCGAAGGTGATCACATCGGGGAGCTCGCCCTCGGCTGCCATCTCGCGCAATTTGGCCTCGAGCGCATCGAGCACCACGGCGGCTGTGTTGTACGGCTCATGGCAGGGGCGCTCGGCGTTGAGGCCGTTTTCGCAGTAAATGCAGTCGAACGTGCAGATTTTGCCGCTGGCGGGCATCATGTTGACTCCGAGCGAGAGACCAAGGCGACGGCTGCGAACGGGCCCAAAGATGGGGCTGGCATTCAAAAACGTAGACATAGGCATATGCTCCTCAAGACAATTGTGCCTAAGCATAGCATCGGCTCCAAAGCAAGGTGTGGGCTCTTGCTTTACAAGTTTCGTTTTTTCACGTCGCTCATTATGCGGTGCCATGAAAAGTCTCGGGTCAGGTACAGTTAATCTGTTAACAAAGCGTAAGGAAGTGCGGGTCCATCCAACCGTACTGATGTACAACTGGATTGGCGTTGATGATGGGGGCACAACATGGAATTTACGGTCGAGAATGCGGGCGCCACGATTGCCTGCCGCGAGTATGCCGGCCCGGTTGTATCGTCCGATGCACCCGCCTTGGTTTGCGTGCACGGTGCGTGCGTCGACGGCGTCTTTTTTGATGCCATCGCCCGCGAGCTCGCCCGTGACTGTCGCGTCATTGCCTACGACCGCCGCGGTTGCGGCGAGAGCGGCGACGCTGCAGACGGACGCTACGACCTCGCCGCCCAGGCCGCCGACCTGCAGGCCGTTATCGAGCATATTGGCGCTCCGGCAAACGTGCTCGCGCACAGTGCCGGTACGTTGGTGGCCCTGGAGCTTCTCCGTGCAAACCCCGCCATAATCTCGCGTGCGATTCTGCATGAACCCGCCGTGACGGATGAGGGTGCCGGCCTGGGCGCGGCCCCGGTTTTGCTCGAGATGATCGCCGCGGGAAAGGTCTCCAGGGCATTACGGGCCTTCTTGGGCGCCATCGGCGATTCGGACCCTGAGGCTCCCAAGTTAACCGAGGCAGAAGCCAAGCATGCCCTGCGCAACGGCCGCAGTTTCATGGCGAACGAATACGGGATTACTATGACCTGCGTTCCCGATTGGGATAGCGTTCGCGCGTCGAAAACGGTGGCCGCCGTGCTTTTGGGCGAGCTCTCGATTGGTACGCCCCGCGAGGCGGGAACGAGGATAGCGGCTGAGCTTTTGGACTGTCCACTCGTAATGGTTCCCGGCGCGCACAACGGCCTGCGCGATCGCCCGGCAGCGGCTGCCCAGACTGTCCGTGGCATCCTGGAGCTCTAGCAGCCGTAAAAATCAAAACAGCCTTCACCCGCAAGCGTTTCGGCAGTGTTAACAAATGTGCTCAAAACCTCACGTCTGCGGCTTCAATCGCACCGTCTGCCAACTCATAAAAATGTAACAGCATTCACGTGCTTACCTGCATCGGCAAGGTGTTACCCTTGTAACATTTGGAACCCACCGCTACCATGCGAAACTATCGAAAGGGCCCCATATGCTCAATAATCACGAGGCCAATCTAACCGACGAGGAGGCTGCCGCCGAGGTCGCCCGCGTCGCGCAGACCTACCCCGTGGTGCGTTTGCTGTCGGCCGACCAGATTAAGAGCGAGCCTAACTGCTTGCTCGCCGGCGATCGCTGCCCTTGTCTGCGTCAGTCGAGTCTTGAGGCCTTGGCAGATTCGGGTGAGGTGTCGGAGCAACTGCTCAACGATGGTGTTGAGTACCGCGCCCGTCTGCGCCCTCTAAAGGTCGAGGGTGAGCCTCACGTCTTGCTGATGGTGCGTCCGATTGATGAGCAAGAGGCCACAGAAGAGGACCTTGTCTACACCGACGTGCTGACGGGCGTGCGCAATCGCCGATATTACGAGGAAAAGCTCCGTAGCGCCCGCATGAATGCCGGCATTGCGATGATCGACCTTGATGATTTTAGGGTCTTCAACGATACGTGTGGCCGTCATGCCGGCGACCTTGCGCTCGGTGCTGTGGCGACAGCCATGCGCAGCGGAATCCGTTCGACTGACGAGCTTGTGCGCTATGGCTGCGACAAGTTTGTGGTTGTCATGCCCAATATTCCCTCCGATGACTTCACCCGTCGCCTGCATCAGGTATCCGATGCCGTTCGTTCCACGATTATTCCGGGCCATGAGTACGTGAGCTTGACGGCATGTGTTGGTGGCGTTCTCATTCATGGCGAGACGGTCGATGAGGGCGTTGGCCGCGCTGTCCAGTTATTGAGCCGCGCTAAGGCAAAAGCCGGTACGGTCGTGACCGATGCCGATTCCATCGAGGTCTTCCAAAGCGAAAAGCCTTTGGTGCTTATTGTCGATGACTCCGAGATGAACCGAGCCATTCTCAACGAGATGCTCAAGGATGAGTATTGCATCCTCGAGGCTGATAACGGTCGTGCGGCGCTCGACATGGTCGACCGCCATGGCGATGAGTTGTCGCTCGTGCTGCTGGACATTGTCATGCCGGGCATAAGCGGCTTTGAGGTGCTGGCCGATCTATCGCACCGATCGGCTACTGACAATCTGCCTGTCATCATGATCTCGAGCGAAGATTCCGATGATATGGTTCTGCGTGCGTACGAGCTGGGCGCCTCGGACTATATCAACCGCCCGTTTGACTCCCGTGTCGTGCGCCGCCGTGTAAGCAACACCATCCGCCTATACGCCAAACAGCGCCGCCTGACGAACCTGCTGTCCCAGCAGTACAACGAGCGCGTCAAGAACAGTCGCATGCTCATCGACATCATGGCCGGCGTCATGGAGCTTCGCAACGGCGAGAGCGGCAGGCACGTTACGAACATCGAGAAGCTGACCGAGCTGCTGCTTGGCTGTCTGGTCCGGCGTAGCGACACGATCTCCCTCGACAATGAGGAACGCTCCACGATCGCCCTGGCTTCGGCTCTGCACGATATCGGCAAGATGTCGATAGACGATGCGATTCTCAACAAGCCCGGACGCCTTACGCCCGAGGAGTTCGAGATTATGAAGACGCATACCACGATCGGCGCCGACATGCTGCTTGAGCTGGGCCGCCATCACGTCGGTAATGCGCTTATGGAATATGCGTACCAGATTGCGCGTTGGCACCACGAGCGCTGGGACGGCAAGGGCTATCCCGATGGCCTTAAGGGTGACGAAATTCCCATTGCCGCACAGGTGGTTTCGGTGGCCGACGTGTACGATGCGCTGACGAGCGTGCGCGTGTACAAGGACGCTATCCCGCACGAGGAGGCGATCAAGATGATCCTGGACGGTAAGTGCGGCACCTTTAACCCGCTGTTGCTCGACTGCCTGCTCGAGGTGCAAGACCGTATTGCCGAGACGTTGGCACGCCCCGCCGACGTTGTCGCGTTTCCCACGATTTAGTTTGACCAAAGGAGTTTTAATCCATGATTTCCATGCGTGAGGCGTATGAGAAGATTGGCGCCAATTATGATGACGCGCGCGCTCGGCTGATGGGCGAGGAAATGCTTAGCCGCTTTGCCCTCAAGTTTTTGGATGACGAGAGCATGGACAAGCTGGAGGCCGCCATGGCGGCAGGAGACGCCGAAGGTGCGTTTATGGCAGCGCACACGCTCAAGGGCGTGAGCCAGAACCTGGGATTCGATAATCTGTACGAGCCGGCGGTCGTGGTGACCGAGGCGCTGCGCGGCGCCGATGCCGTTGACGGCGCTCGCGAGGGAATGCATGCGTTGCAGCAGCAATATGCGGCAACGATGTCGGCCCTGCGCGAGGCGGCCGAATAAGAGCTTGCGGGCCTTGGGCTGTGTGCCGGCCACATATAGGTAAAAGGGCTCCCCGTCGGACCATGCGGCCGGCGGGGAGCCCTTTTATGTTGTGCCGTCCGTGAACTAGCGAGCCTGCTTAACCTTTGCCGCTGCCTCGACAAACGACTTCCACAGGTTAAAGTCGGTCTCGAGCGTCTTCCACGTGTACTCAGGGTGCCATTGCACGCCTAGACAGAATGGCTGCCCTTCGACTTCGATGCACTCAGGAACGCCGTCGGTTGCCTTGGCGACCAAGCGCGTGCTTTTACCCAGACGGTCGACGCAGCAGTGATGTGCCGAGTTGGTCTGGATCAGCCTGTGCCCGCCAACCGCGCGTTCGAGCAGCGAGCCCGGCACGACCTCGACGGGGTGCACGGGATCGTTGAGCACGTGGGTATGGCGCCACTGCGTGCGGCCCTCGCGCGCACCCAGGCTCGGCACGTCCATGCACAGGGTGCCGCCGGTGGCGACATTGAGCAGCTGAGTGCCTCGGCAGGTGGTAAAGAGCGGCTTCTTGGCGCGAAGCACCTCGTTAACCAGCTTAAACTCAAAACGGTCGCGAATCTCGCAGCACAGCGTGGGGTCGTAAGGACGCTCGTCGCCCCAGCGTTTGGGGTTGACGTCCGGGCCGCCGGGAATAGCGATACCGTCAGCGATTTCCACGTAATGACGGATAACATCGACGTCTTCGGTAATAGACATCTGCAGCGGCAAGCCACCGGCGGCAAGGATGGCGTCGACAAAGACGCTGGCGATCTCCTCGTTGGGGGAGAGCATCTCGGTTAAAAACGGCTCTGCCTCTTCCCAGCGCGGCGCGACGAGGATGAGTGGGCGGTCGGCGGGGGCGACGTCGACGTGCGGAGTGTATGACGATGAAGTGTGAGTTCCGATCATAGGTGTAACTTTCGAGTTTGGATGGGCATGGCTGGCGGGTGGGCGGTCTGGTTAGTGGCCCTTGATGGAGTTGAGGAAGTCCTGGGCGCGCTTGGTCTGGGGGTGGTCGAAGAACTCGTCGGGCGTGCCGGTTTCCACGATCTGGCCGTCGGCCATAAAGACGACGCGGTCGGCCACACGGCGGGCAAAGTTCATCTCGTGCGTGATGACGATCATCGTCATGCCCTGCTGCGCCAAGCGCACCATGACCTCGAGCACCTCGTTGATCATCTCGGGATCAAGGGCGCTCGTGGGCTCGTCAAAAAGCATGGCCTTGGGCTGCATGGCAAGCGAGCGGGCGATGGCTACGCGCTGTTGCTGGCCGCCCGAGAGCTGTGCGGGCACCTTATCGGCCTGCTCGGCCACACCCACGCGGCCCAGCAGGTCCATGGCGCGCTCGCGGGCCTCGTCTTTGGAGACACCCAGCACATCGACCGGTCCCAGCATGACGTTCTGCAGCACCGTCATATGTGCAAACAGGTTGAACTGTTGGAACACCATGCCCAGTTCGGCGCGCATGCGGGCAAGGTCCTTGCCTTCTTGCGGCAGGGGCTCGCCTTCGATGAGGATCTCGCCCGAGTCGATGGTTTCCAGGCGGTTGATGGTGCGGCACATGGTCGACTTGCCCGAGCCCGAGGGGCCAATTACAACGACGACCTCGCCGCGGTCGACCGAGAGATTGATGTCGTTGAGGACGTGCAGGTCGCCATAGTGCTTATCGACGTGTTTGAGCTCGATCAGCGGCTGATTGCCGGTGGAAGAGGTGCTCTGTGCCATGGTGCTCGGCTCCTTATGACTCGAAATGGTAAAGCGTTAGCGGATGATGGTCGCGCCGGTCTTGTGCGAAACGTAGACGGCGGCCTTGTTAATCGCGACGTTGATGAGGATATAGATGACCGCGATTACCAGGTAGACCGACACGAGGGCGTCGTAGTTGGTAATGAGCACGCGGGCATTTTGCATGAGGTCGGGGTAGCTCACCACATAGGCGACGGTGGTGTCCTTGACCACGACTACAAGTTGTGAGATTAACGACGGAATAATAAACCGAATAGCCTGAGGCAACACGATTTTAAAGGTGATTTTAGCCTTGGAGAGACCGAGCGCCTGGGCGGCTTCGACCTGGCCGCGCGGCACGGCGTTGACGCCGGCACGGAAGATCTCGGCAAGTACGCCGGCTGCAGCGAGCGCGACAGGAAGCGTGAGCATCCAAAACGACGGCAGCGCGATCTTGTACTGGGGCAGCACCAAAAAGAAGAAGTAGATGAACAGCAGACTCGGCACGCCGCGGAAGAAATCGGTGAGCACGCGGCAGACCAGCTGCAGCGGCTTAATGTCGCTGGTGCGGCCGAGCATAAGGCCTAGGCCCAGCACCAGTGCGATGGCGCCAGCGGTGAGTGCGACTTTAACGGTGCCCTCAAAGCCGGCAAGCAAGAACTTCCAGGTGGTGAGGTGCGTAAAGAAATACCAATAGTGGACCGAAAGCTGGCCGGTCACATAAAAGCGCTGCAACACGAGGACGATGAGCGCGGCGACGGCAATAAGCGAGATGGCGGTGCCGATGCGAATCTTGGCGAGCATCTTGGGGCCGGGAGCCTCGTAGAGCGCATCGCGCATGGTAAGTGCAGGGGAGGAATGCTTGTTCATCGGAGGATCCTCACCTTCTTATCGATATAGTTGCCAATGTGGCTCACCACAAAGGCCGTGCCCAGGTAGCCGAGCGCCGAGATAAAGAACGCGGCGACGCCACCGAGCGAGCGCGTGTTGATGTAGCTCACCACGCCGGTGAGCTCCTGCGGTTTAAGCGGCACCTGACTGCCCAAGGCGGTGGTGAGCATGACGGCGATAAAGAGGTTCGTCATAGGCAGCACGCTCGAACGCAGCGCCTGCGGAATCACGATTTTGGCGAGGATACGGTTAAAGCTCATGCCCAGCGAGCGGGCGGCTTCCACCTGGCCGACGCCTACGGTGTTGATGCCGCTCATAAAGTTCTCGGAGCCAAAGGCCGAGCCCAAGAGGACCGTGGCGACGATAACGCAGGTGCGGTAGGGCAGGACGACCTTGAGCGGCGGCAGTGCGTAGACGACGATGATAAGCAGCGCGATGCCGGGGATGTTACGGAAGACCTGGACATACAGGTCGCCAAAGACGCGCAGCGGCTTGAGCGGCGACACGCGCATCACGGTGACGGCGACGGCGAGCACCATGGCGATGGCAAACGACTCAAGCGTCATGCCCCAGGTTGCGAGCAGCGCGTCGATATAGTTCTGGCCATAGAGCGACCAGAGTTCGGAGAGACTCATGCGGACCTCCCGCCGATAAGGAAAGGGGCTCCCGTGTGTACGGAAGCCCCGACAACTCAGTGAGGAAACAGTTTACCGCAATAAAGCGCATCATGCGTTTCCGTATGGTTTCGTTGCGGCCGTTACCAGGCTCGCTGCCTAGGCGCCGATCTCGGGCAGCTCGGGAACATTGGTGTCGCCCGTACGGTCGCCGATGCAGATCTGCCACAGCTCGGTCCAGGTGCCATCGTCCTCAATCTTCTTAAGGAAGTCGTTGACAAAGGCGACACCGTCGGATTCGAGCGGCAGGCCAATGCCATAGGGCTCCTTGCTGCCGAAGGGCTTGCCGGCGATCTTGTACTTGCCGGGCTCGCGGACCAGGGCGCTCTGCTGCATGTTGTTATCGATGACGTAGGCGTCAACGCGGCCCTGCTGGAGTGCTTGACGGGCCTCCTCGTCGGTCTTGAACTCCTGCTGGCTGGCCTTGGGGGCGAACTCCTCCAGGATGGCGGGGCCGTTGGAGCCGGACTGGACGGCGACGTTCTTGTCGGCCAGGTCGTCGACGCTCTTAATGTCGTCGTTATCGGCGAGCACCAGGATGGCCTGCTGGGTGTAGTAGTAGGGACCGGCAAAGGATACGAGCTTCTTGCGCTCGTCAGTGATGGTGTAGGTGGCAAAGACAGCGTCGACCTGGCCGTTCTGCAGGACGGACTCGCGCGTGTCCGAGGTCACCTGGGTGATCTCGACCTTGTTCTCGCCCAGGATGTAGTTGGACAGGAGCTGTGCGATACCGGCGTCGAAGCCGCGGGTCTGACCGTCTTTCTCGTTGAGGAGGGAGAAGAGCGTAGAGGTCTGAACGCCACCGATCTTAAAGACGCCGGCGTCCTTGACGGCCGTGGCCCAGGTGCTGGCGGCGATGGCGTCGTCATCGGCCTTGGGGCCGTTGTCGACGAGCTTGTCGAATGCCTTAGCGTCGAGCGTGGTGGAAGTCTCGGTATCCTCGGAGCCCTTGGAGGAGCCGGCGGCGGAACCCTTGTCGGCCTCGGCGCTGGTGTCGGAGCAGCCGGCAAGACCAAGGCCGGCGACGGTTGCGAAGGTGGCGGCGACAAAGCCGCGGCGGTCGAGAACGACCTGCTGGGAGAGGTTCTTGCTCATGGTAGAACACCTTTCTCAATAAAATCCCTAGCGGTTGAGTAGAGTTATACCCCATCGCGCTCAAATGGGTCAACACGAAATAACTCAGAAACATACTTGCCTTATGGGTTATTGTACCTACTAAAAAGGGACAGGTTTATTTTGGCAGGTTTTATCTGGGGAAACGTTAGTTATTGCAGCTGAAATAGCGTTTTGTAGACGGCATGATCGCTCACAGCGGTCGCTATAATGGCGGCAACGCGACGCATATATAAGTAAGGAGATCGCGTATGAACGGTTATTCGTTTTTCGCACCGACCATGACTTAAAACCACCACAAAGGGGACAGGCACCTTTGTGGTGGTTCTTGCAGATGTGGCGGCCCGCCTCGCTGTTTTGTCTCAATCTGTAACATCTGGAGGGCCAAAAGGTCTCTATCTGTTACAGATTGAGACAAAGGTCTGGGACTAAGACGTCTTATCTAGATCTGTAACAGTTAGACGGGAATTCGGGCTCTAGATGTTACAGATTGAGATAATTGAGCTGTGAAAACAAAAACCTCCGCAGGGGCGCTTCCCTTGCGGAGGTTTTCTTACTCGTTGAGTAGCCTTACGGCTTCGGCGGCCATGTTCTCGACCGTCATGCCATTCTGTGCGAGCAATTCGTTGGGGTCGTAGCGGTCGGGGAAGCCCTTGGCGATGCCGAAGGTGCGGGTACGCACGGGCGTGCAGGCCAGGTAGCACGCCACGCGCTCGCCCCAGCCGCCGTCCAAGATGCCGTCCTCGAGGGTGACGACAACACGATGCTCGGCAGCAAGGCTATCGAGGAACTCGCGGTCGAGTTCGGTTGCAAAGCGCGGGTTGACGAGCGTGGCCTCGATGCCGTACTCGGCGGCCAAGCGGTTTGCCACGCGCTCGCCCAGCTCAAAGAAATCGCCGAGTGCGAGCACGGCAACGTCGCGGCCCTGACGCACCACGTTGTAGCGAACGGCACTGTACTCGGTGTCTTCGGCGGGCGCCAGATCGGGACGGCTCACCAGGCCAATACCAGGTACACGAATCGCCACGGGATGCTCGCGGTGGTCGAGCGACCAGCTCAGCATGGACAGATATTCCTCCATGCAGGCCGGCGCTAGGTAGCGCATGTTGGGAAGAGCGCCCAGCATGGAAATATCGAAGAACGAGAGGTGCGTCTCGGATGTGGTGCCAAAGATTGACGCACCAAACACCAGGATGGTTGCGGGGGCGTCGTTGAGGCACAGGTCGTGCCACAGCTCGTCGTAGGCGCGCTGCAAAAACGTGCCGTACACACCAAAGACTGGCTTGGCGCCCGAGCGCGCAAGCGCGGTGGCAAAGGTCACGGCGTGCTCCTCGGCAATGCCCACATCGACGAACTGTTTGCCGGCGGCAGCGCGAAGTTCGGGTGTAAAGCCCATGATGTAGGGCGTGGCGGCCGTGATGCCCACGACCTGCGGATCGCGCTCGATGGCGGCGCTGAGCGCCTCGCCCGTAATATCGGCATAGATGCGCGGTGCGGGCTCGCTCGGATGGCCCGGGCAGAGCTTGCGGCCGGTCGCCATGTCAAAGGGGCCTACGTGATGCCAGCGCTCGGGGTCGTTTTGGGCCGGCTCAAAGCCCTTGCCCTTGGCGGTCGAGACGTGGAGCACGATGGGATGATCGATATTGCGCAGTTCCTGCAGCGCGTCGACGAGGGCCAACACATCGTTACCGGCGTCTAGATAGCGGTAGTCGAGCCCCATCGCGCGGAAAACGTTGCGCTCACAGGTGCCGTTGCTGGCGCGCAGCTCGGTCAGATTACGATACAGGCCGCCATGGTTCTCGGCAATGGACTGGTCGTTATCGTTGACGATGATGATCAGGTTGCTATCGAGTTCGACGGCATTGTTGAAGCCCTCAAACGCCAGGCCACCCGAAAGCGAGCCGTCGCCAATAACAGTAATGACGTTATACGTGTCACCCGCCAGGTCGCGCGCGTGGGCAAGGCCGCAGCCCAAGCTCACCGAGGTCGAGGTATGCCCCATGGCAAACAGGTCATGCTCAGACTCGTCGGGATTGGCAAAGCCAGAAGCCTCACCATAACGCTCCGGATCGATATAAGTGTACGCGCGCCCCGTCAGCGCCTTGTGGGCGTAGGTCTGGTGCGAAACGTCAAAGACAATCTTGTCGATGGGGGAGTTAAACACGCGATGAAGCGCAACCGTAAGCTCAACGACGCCCAGGTTGGGGGCAACGTGCCCGCCGACGGCGGCGGAGCTTTCGAGGATTGCCTGGCGGATCTCGCCGCAGAGCAGCGGAAGCTCGGCGCGGTCGAGAGCCTTGACGTCCTCGGGCGTTGTCGTTTGCGTAAGCAGCATCGTTGTGGGTTACTCCATGCGAATCGAGCACCGGCGCTCCCTCGGCCGGCACAATTGCACAAAACAGTCTCGCACATTTTGGCGTTTGATATGTGACGGCGGCGCGGTAATTCGACAACTGGTGGGGCAAAACGTTTTGTCCGATGCCATACTGATAGGTTCCATGATGATTTTATTCAATGCGTGCAGGCCGTGGCTTGTCGCCGTGAGCCGCTGGAAGGAGGCAGCATGTCCGATGTCGTTCGTGCCGAGAAAATCGCGTGCGAAGTGGACCATGCTGCCCGTCAACTGGCACAGGCGGGCCGTCTGGACCTGACGCGCGAGTTTATCCAGCATGGCGATGTGACGGTGTATACGCATGTGACCTCGGTAGCGCAGGCGAGTCTGTCCTTTGCCGAGCGCTTGGGCCGCGTCGGTGTCTCGGTTGACCGCGCCTCGTTGCTGCGCGGGGCCCTGCTGCACGATTACTTTCTCTATGACTGGCACGATCCCGACCCAAGCCATCGGCTGCATGGCTTTCGCCACCCGTTTTTTGCCCTGGCACGTGCGGAGGAAGATTTTGAGCTGACGCCGCGCGAACGGAATATTATCGTGCGGCATATGTTTCCGCTGGTGCCAGTGCCGCCGACGTGTCGTGAAGCTTGGATTGTATGCCTGGCAGATAAATGGTGCGCTCTGCGCGAGACGGTTGCCGGCCGCCTGCCGCGCAAGGACGAGGCGGACGATGACGTGAGTAAAGCATCGAGCGAAAAGAGGAGAGGGTAGACGGTGGAAACCGCGATTGATATGGCGTTTGGCGGCGCGACGCTTGCCGCCTGCCCGCTCTCGGCACTGGTGCTCTCGTTTGTCTTTTACGGGTTTTGCGGCTGGGCGTGGGAGTCGACAGTATGCGCCATGCTCAACCACGGACGCTTCGCCAACAGTGGCTTTTTGCTGGGGCCGTGTTGTCCTATCTATGGTGTGGGCGGCATTGCCTGCTGGCTTTTGCTGCGCGGGATTCCGGATGCGTCGAGCCAGTTTGTCGCTGCAGCGCTCGTATGCAGCGTGATTGAGTACAGCGTGGGCGTGCTGTTGGAAAAAACAACGGGCGCTCGCTTTTGGGACTATTCGCACCTGCCGTTTAACCTGCACGGGCGCATCTGCCTGTACTGGGCCTGCGCGTTTGGCCTGGGTGCGCTGTGCATTTGCCGTTTAGTGGAGCCGGCATTGCTGGGGCTGCTTGGCCATCTGCCGGTGCTGATTGTGCGGTTGTCCGCCTTTATTGTCGCGGTCGCGATGATGGTCGACGCGGTGTGCTCGTTGGCGAGCTGGCGGCGTCTGTCCGATCAGCTGGAGCGCGTGCGCGCCGACCTTGCCGACCGCATCAATGAGTCGCTCGCCGATGCGTCCGACTCCATGCTCGAACGTATTCCCGATTCGGCGATCGACTCGGTGGCACAGACGCATATCCGCAGCCGTGCCGTTAACGCGTGGCTGGCCGAGCTGGGCGATGCGACGCTCGATGCCCTGCGCGAGAAGGCTTCGATGCCGACGTTTATTTCGGATGGTGCTCGCGGCTTGGCGCTCGCTGCCCGCCGCGTGGCCGATGCCGCGCCGAGCATGCCACGTCCGTCGCTCAGTCGTCGCCTTGCCGGTAAGTGCATGAGCCGTCCGGTACCGAGCGTGTCACTCAGTCGTCGTGACCTGCGCTTTTTCAATGCCTTCCCGCGTCTGCGCATCAATCGCTACGAAGGTGTCATTCGAGCAACTAATCTCCGCGACCGCGCCCACGAGCTGTTTCGGCGCTAGCCGGGATGGGCGCGCTCACGGCTCCCTTGCTCGCGTATTTCCCGTTCGTTTCGCGTCCGTTGCCGCGCCGTTTCCAAGATTGCGGCACCGTTTCCATTCGACAACGCGGCGTTTAACAACGCCGTATCTGGTCTATACCAGTTGCCCCTCGGCCGCATTATGGGCGCCGACAACGTTCATGTGACTAAGGGGGAGCGAATGTACGATACGGGATCGACAACGTTTATGCTCATCTGCACCATGCTCGTATTTTTAATGACACCGGGTCTGGCGTTTTTCTATGGCGGTTTGTCTAGGCGCAAAAATGTCATCAACACCATGCTCATGTGTTTTGGCGCCATTGGCCTGGTTGGTGTGCTGTGGATTGTTGCCGGCTGGTCGCTGGCCTACGGCGGCGACGGTTCCAGCCCGTTTATTGGAGGCCTTGACCAGCTGCTGTGCCTGCCGGTGCTCGGCCAGGTGCTGCAGACGGCCGAGGGCAATGCCGCGGACGGTGCCGTCTACCCTCAAATCATCAACATCGCCTTCCAAATGGCGTTTGCCATGATCACGGCTGCTATCGTCACGGGCAGCCTGGCCGGCCGCGTTAAGTTTGGTGCCATGACGGCCTTCCTGGGCATTTGGCTGCTCGTGGTCTATGCGCCGCTCGCCCACATGGTTTGGGGCGGCGATGGCTCCTTTATCGGCGACATCATCGGCGCACTCGACTTTGCCGGCGGCGACGTAGTACACATTTCGTCGGGTCTCACGGGCCTGATTCTCTGCTTAATGCTCGGTCGTCGTCGCGGCTTTGGCATGGTGAGCTATCGTCCGCATAACGTGCCGTTTGTGGCGCTGGGCGCCGGCCTGCTTTGGTTTGGCTGGTTTGGCTTTAACGGCGGCAGCGAGTTTAAGGCCGACGCCGTGGCGGCACTCGCCATCCTTAACACCGTGACGGCCAGCGCGGCGGGCATGGTCTCGTGGCTTGCCGTCGAGCGCGTGCACACCGGTCGTCCCACGCTGGTGGGCGCTAGCACCGGTTTGGTTGCGGGCCTTGTGGTGGTCACGCCGGGTGCGGGCTTTGTCGAGCCGTGGGCGGCGCTGGTTATGGGCCTGATCGTCTCGCCCGTCTGCTACTTGGCCATCAGCCATCTCAAGACCAAGTTCGGCTACGACGATGCGCTCGACGCGTTCGGTTGCCACGGTATCGGCGGCATCCTGGGCGGCGTGCTCACGGGCCTGTTCTGCGTGCCGGAGCTTTCGTGGACCGGTAAGGGCGGCCTGTTCTACACGGGCGACGTGTCGCTGCTCATCTCGCAGATTTTGGGCATTGTGGTGACGGTCGCTCTTGTGCTGGTACTCGATTTGGTAATCGCCGCGGTGGCCAAGGCGCTGTTCTACGGCAGCCTGCGCGTGGACGAGGCCGACGAGGCGCTGGGCCTGGATGCGAGTCAGCACGGCGAGAGCGCATATCCTTCGTTCTCTGGGCTCGATTAGCAGCTTCCCCAGGCTCCGCACCTTGCCGTTCAATCGTCGCGCGGCTTTCCCAGGCACCCGACCTTGCCCCTCAAACCGTCGCTTGCGTACCGAAGTACGCGGCGCTCCTCTTTCGGGGCAATCTCGGGCACCTGGAAAACCCGTGCCACATGAATGAGCGGTTCATTTCTTTATTAAAGAGAGGAATTCACTATGAAGAAGATTACGGCGATTGTTCGTGCCGAAAAGCTTGAGGTTCTCAAAGATGCGCTGTTTGCTGCTGATGTTCGCGGTATGACTATCAACCAGGTGCAGGGCTGCGGTGCACAGCATGGCTGGAAGGAATACGTGCGCGGCAACGAGTTGCTTGTCAACACGATCCCTAAGGTACAGTTCACCCTTATCTGCGCCGATGAGCATGTCGACGGAATTGTCGAGATTATCTGCAATGCTGCTCGCACCGGTGCCGTTGGAGACGGCAAGATTTGGGTCGAGCCGGTCGAGGAGGTCATCCGCATCCGCACCGGCGAACACGGCCCCGCCGCGGTGTAGGATCGAACGCCTGCCATCCGCAACGTTAAAATACTGCAATGAGGCACAAGACTTGCGTTGCGGATGGACGGATTATGGGTCGTAATAAATATCCCGAGGAGACGGTCGCGAAGATTCTCGACGCGGCGCTGGAGCTATTCTGCGCACAGGGTTATGAGGGGACGAGCATTCAAGACATCGTCGACCGCCTCGATGGCATGACCAAGGGTGCTGTCTATCATCACTTTAAGAGCAAAGAGGAGATTTTCAACGCCGCATTTGATCGGGCAATGGCTCCGATTGTTGAGCGCCGCCGCTCAACGCTTGGTATCGGTAATATGAACGGAGCCCAAAAGCTCAAGCGGCTGTACGCGCCCGAGTCCGTCGTTCCGCAAATTGAGCTATGGGCACGCATGCATCCTGCGGCAGATCCGGTAAAAAGCTCGCGTCTACTGGCGATGCAGTACCAGGGCTCGTTCGACGAGTCGGCCGATGGCTGTCTCTTGCCAGTGATCGAGGAGGGCATCGCCGACGGCTCCATTGCGTGCGAATGCCCGCGCGAAGCGGCGGAGGCCGTATCGTTGTTGGCGAATCTTTGGCTGCTGCCATTGTTCCGTCCGCTTGAATCCAAGGACCGAATGCTCGCTCGCGCGCAATGCTTGGCGCAGATGGCGGCCGCGGTGGGGCTTGATTTGGGTAATGAAGTGCTCCAGACAACGGCCCAGATTTGGGACGTATGGGACCGCGCCGGGTGGTAATATAGATACCAACGGTATGTAATTGATTTGCGAGGGTAGCCACGGCTGCCCTTTTCAAGTCATTAAATACATACTATCGGTATGTATTTGGGGGCAGGCTTATGGCTGGGATGCGAAGAATTAGCGTTTCATTGGCGCCAAAAACAGTGCGATCTATCAGGCTTTTCGGTCTTCTTGTTGCACAGCTGTGCGCGTATTCGATGTTGTCGGCACTGTGCTTTGCGTGCCCGCTTTACTTGTTCGATTGCAGCGGCTCGTCAACGTTATATGGCGCCGTCGCGGCGATAGCGTTCATACCGGGCGTGCTTGCGACTCCGGCTGGCGGAATATTGGCGGATCGGGGGAGACATCGCGGGGTTCTTGTGGTGCTCGGCATTGTTCTGATGGCTGCATCGCTGTTGTTTATCCCCATGAAGCGGTCGCTGCCTCTTGCGGTTGTCGTGACAGCAATGCTTTGCGTCCAATATGGCATCCAATCGTTGCTGAAGCCGATGCTTCAAATTGAGACGGTGCGCATGACGGGCCCAGAAAAGGTTGAGCGTGCCACTGCGTTGGTCTCGCAGATAACCATGACGAGCAATATCTTGGGGCCTGTAGTCGGGACGGCAGTCTATGGGTGCTTTGGTATCGATGCTCTATGCGAAACCGCGGCGTTGACGTTTGCGATGTCAGCCCTACTGTTCGGGGGCGCACTCAAGCAAAATGCCTCATCTGGAATGGCAGGGGACAGTACGACTTGCTCGACATGCCGAAGCGATTTTCGGGAGTCGATTCGGTACCTGTTTCAAAACGCATCATTGCTCGTTGTGTTTTTGCTTGCGGCTATTTTGAACCTTGCGTTAGTTGGGTTAACGATTGGTGCTCCCGTTATTGTTGCAAAGCATCTCGGAATGCAATCATCCTTTGTTGGGATTATTGAGGTGGCTATGGGCTTAGGTGGTCTTGTCGGCAGTGGTTTGGTCGGTATTTGGCCGCATCGTTTTTCCTTCAAGGGCATATGTCGATATGTTGCGATGATTTGTTTTGGAGTCGTACCGATTATTGTCACGCTACTGAGCGGTCCTGATGAATTAGCGTTTGCCGCGCTTGCGGCCGGCTCGGCATGGGTCATGGCGTGGGCAAGCATTGCATCGGTCGAAATCGTTTCATTTGTTCAGCGGTCAGCGCCAAAGGAACTCTGCGGAAAAGTGCTGGCACTCGTTTATATGATGCTTTCCTGTGCAACGCCTATTGGCCAATTGGTTTACGGGCTCGCATATGATCGATGGACACCGGCGATTGTATTCGCAGGCATGTTGGCGGTGCTGACGTTGACGACGGCGCTGTTTTATCGGCTGAAAAGTCGCTTGTGGCGATTGTCTTAACGTGCTGGGGCACCGTGAATTTGTGGAGGCGGTGGTACGCCGCGCCGGGACGGCATTGTTTGGGCGTGCCTCTCCTTCGTCTACAATATCGTGCAGACGAAGGAGAGGCATGCCCATGATCAAGATGTTCGCGAGTGACTTAGACGGAACGCTGCTGAACGCCCTGCACGAGGCGGATGGGACCATTCGCCGTGCCATTCGCGAGCTGACCGAGGCTGGCCTGCATGTGGTTCCCGCGACCGGGCGCTCGACGTTGCCGATCGGTGAACATGGCTTTACAGGTCTGGCACTCGATGCCTGCTGTTCTAACGGCTCCATCGTGCGCGACAGTCATGGCGAGGTGCTCAAGACCTGGACCATCGACCCGCAGGTTACCGAGGAGCTGCTCAAGGCGTTCCCGGACATTTGCTTCGACTGCTCCACGCCCGACGGCATGTTCTCGAGCGGTTCGTTCGAGATGCACCAGGCGGGTTTTAAGAAGGACAGCCCTATCAAGCGCATCGTGATGCGTGGCATGCGTGCACGTGGCGGGTATCACGAGGAACAGTATTTCGACCAGTCGATCGGTGACATCCTGCGCCACGATGTGTGCAAGATCAACTGCCGCGTGACCTCGCCCGAGCTGGAGCGCGACCTTAAGGCGTATTTGGCCGAGCGTTCGGACCGCGTGGTCAACGCGCCGTTCGATCCGGTGATGTTCGAGATCACGGACGTGGCGTGCAACAAGGGCGAGAGTGTGGCCTGGCTGGCGGGTTACTACGGTATTGCCGAGGACGAGGTCGCGGTTTACGGCGACGGCGGCAACGACATCGCCATGCTCAAGCGTTTCCGCCACAGCTACGCGACCAAAAACGCAAGCGATGCAGCTAAGGCCGCCGCGAGCGCGACCATCGGCAGCTGCATGGTCCACGCCGTCCCCAAACACATGCTCGCCACCATGCACAAGCAAAACTCCCGCACCGTCATCGAATAATGTGGCAAAGGGACTGCCCCTTCGTCACATCCAAAATATTGCCTTTACGTGTTGATGCACACGGTGTGCAATAATACTCGCACTGTGCAATAGCGCACAGGCTGAGTAACAAGGAGGACGCTTGTCCCAGCTCGAGAAATGCGATCGCCGGTCCCTTCGCTCGCAGCGTGCCCTTCGCCAGGCACTTGCCAGCGAGCTTGCCGAAAGCGGCGACCTTTCGCGCATTAATGTCGCGTCGCTCACCGAGCGCGCCGGCCTTACGCGCCGCACGTTCTATTCGCACTACCGCGATATTCCCGACTTTATCAATCAAATCGAGGATGGCTTGCTGGCCGAGATCCGTGAGCGCATTGAGCTCATCACCGCAGCTCAGCTGCCCGACCTCTATCACAACATCGATGAGCTCGAGCCGGCGCCCGGTTCGGTTGAGCTGCTGCGTTATCTTGCGGCCAACCGCGACTTAATCGGTGCGCTGCTGGGTCCGGGCGGCGACCAGGCCTTCATTAAAAGGATCATCGACACCGCTCGTGAGGCCGTGGTGCCGCGTGCGCAGACGGGCATTTTGGGCCTGGCGCTGGGCACGTTCTTTGACTACTACGTCACCTACGTCGTGAGTGCCGAGGTCGGCCTGATTCAGCGCTGGTTTGAGCGTGGGCTCACCGAATCGCCCGAGGCCATGGCGCGCATTATGACGGTGCTCGCTTTTGTGCGCCCTGGTGACCTGTATGGCCAACCCATCGATATCAATGTGCCGGAATACGGCATGAAGCTATTGAACCTGCAGCTCGAGGACGCGGCCGACACCGCCGCAGCCGTCGAGTCCAACAACTAAGAGGAGAGACAATGAGCAAACTCGTCGAGGGCATAAAGGACCGTGTGGTCGCTGCCGCACGCGAGGCCGCGCCCGCCGTGGTGGACGCCGCGCAGAAGGCCGCGACTGCTGCCGCCGGGAAAGTTGCCGAGGCAGTCGCCGAGGCAAAGAATGCGGCAGGGGAGGCGTCCGCTGCTAGCGAGCCCGCCACCGCCGCTGAGCCCGTAGCCGCCGCCTACGCCCCCGAAGGCGCGATCTTCAACCCCGAGAACGCTCGCGGTAACCTGCATCTGGGCATCGACGTGGGCTCCACCACCGTCAAGCTTGCCGTGCTCAACGACGACAACCAGATCGTCTACGCCAAGTACCAGCGCCACCACACCGACGTCCGTGCCTGCGCCCGCGACCTGTTCGAAGGCGCCGCGACCGTGCTGCCGATGGCCCAGATGACCTGCGCCATTACCGGCTCGGGCGGCCTGCTGCTGTCCCAGTGGCTCGACCTGGAATTTGTCCAGGAGGTCATTGCCAGCAAGCGTGCCGTCGAGACCCTCATCCCGGCCACCGACGTCGCCATCGAGCTGGGTGGCGAGGACGCCAAGATCATCTACTTCGACAACGGCATCGAGCAGCGCATGAACGGCACCTGCGCCGGCGGCACGGGCGCGTTCATCGACCAGATGGCCACTCTGCTGCACACCGATGCCAGCGGCCTTAACGAACTCGCGGCCAACGCCACCACCATCTATCCCATTGCCAGCCGCTGCGGCGTTTTTGCCAAGACCGACGTCCAGCCGCTGCTCAACGAGGGCGCCCGCCCCGAGGACGTGGCCGCCTCCATCTTCCAGGCCGTCGTGACCCAGACCATCTCGGGCCTGGCGTGCGGCCGTCCCATCCGCGGCAACGTCGCCTTCCTGGGCGGCCCGCTGCAGTATCTCTCCGAGCTGCGCCACCGCTTCTGCCTCACGCTCAACCTGGACGAAGAGCACCGCATTGTGCCCCAAAACGCTCACCTGTTTGTGGCGAGCGGCGCCGCCATGGCGCACGAGTCCAACAAGCTCAGCACGTTCCCGCAGCTCATCGAGGCCATCGACAGCTTGGGTGACACGCAGGGTGCCGAGGTCGAGCGCCTGGATCCGCTCTTTGCCACCGACGAGGATTTTGCCGAGTTCAAGACTCGCCACGACACCGAGGTCGTCCCCAAGGGTAAGCTCGACGGCTACACCGGCCGCGTGTTCATCGGTATCGACGCCGGTTCCACCACCATGAAGGCCGCGCTCGTGGGCGAGGACGGCCAGCTGTTGCACACCTGGTACGGCAACAACAACGGTGACATCCTGGGCACGGCCAAGGTCATCATGGCCGATTTCTACAACCACATCCCCGCCGGCTGCACCATCGGCCACGTGACCACCACGGGCTACGGCGAGGCACTGCTCATCGAGGCCCTCAAGGCCGATTCCGGCGAGATCGAGACCGTCGCGCACCTGCGCGGCGCCAAGGCATTCCTGCCCGGCGTCGAGTTTATCCTGGACATTGGCGGCCAGGACATGAAGTGTCTGCGCGTCAAGGACGGCGTCATCGAGCACATCATGCTCAACGAGGCTTGCTCGTCGGGCTGCGGCAGCTTTATCGAGAGTTTCGCCGTGTCTATGAACATGGACGTGCGCGCGTTCGCCGATGCCGCCATCCATGCTAAGGCTCCCGTCGACCTGGGCAGCCGCTGCACGGTCTTTATGAACTCGCGCGTCAAGCAGGCGCAAAAGGAAGGCGCCACGGTGGGCGACATCGCGGCCGGCCTGTCCTATTCCGTCATCAAGAACGCCCTGTTCAAGGTCATTAAGCTGCGCGACCCCAAGGAGATCGGCAGCCAGGTGATCGTCCAGGGCGGCACCTTTATGTCCGATGCCACGCTGCGCGCATTTGAGCAGCTCACCGGCGTTCATGCCGTGCGTCCCGACATCGCCGGCTGCATGGGCGCCTACGGTGCGGCCCTGCTCGCCCGCGATCGCGCCGGTGCCGACGGCACTTCGACCATTCTTTCTGCCGAGGACATCGCGCACCTTACCGTGACGCAAAAGCATGTCCGCTGCGGCCGTTGCTCTAACAACTGCCAGCTTACCGTCAACGACTTTGGCGGCGGCAGGCGCTTCATTACCGGCAACCGCTGCGAGAAGGGCGCTGGCCACAAAAAGCAGAAGACTGAGGCCCCCAACCTCTTCAAAAAGAAAAACGAGCTGCTCTTTAACCGCGAGATCCTGAGCCCCGACGAGGCCCCGCGCGGCACCGTCGGCATCCCGCGCGCGCTCAACATGTACGAGAACTACCCCTTCTGGCATGCGTTCTTTACGCGCCTGGGCTTTAGCGTGCAGCTGTCCGACCAGTCGAGCAAGAAGACCTACCAGGCAGGCATCGAGTCCATGCCGTCCGAGAGCGTGTGCTATCCGGCCAAGATGAGCCACGGCCACGTGATGAACCTCATCGACCGCGGTGTCGACTTCATTTGGATGCCGTGCGTGCGCTGGGAGCGCAAGGAGGATCCGACGGCCGGCAACTGCTATAACTGCCCCATCGTCATGAGCTACCCCACGGCGCTGGCGCTCAACATCGACGAGATTCGCGAGCAGAACATCGAGTTCCTGTACCCATTTGTGCCCTATCACGACAAGACCGAGCTCAAGCGCCGTCTGTACCAGGTACTCGCCGTCGACCGCGTGGCCGATGCTGAGGCCGGTCGCGGTCGCGTGCGCGGTCCTAAGATCACGCGCTCCGAGGTCGATGCCGCCGTCAACGCCGCCTACGAGGCAGACGCGCGCTTCCACGAGGATATCCAGACCATGGGCGAGGAGGCCCTCAAGTGGGTCGAGGACCACGGCGGTCACGGCATCGTACTCGCCGGCCGCCCCTACCATAACGACCCCGAGATCAACCACGCCCTGCCCGAGCTTATCTCGAGCTTTGGCTTTGCGGTCTTTACCGAGGATTCGCTCGCGCATCTCGTGAAGCCCGAGCGTCCGATTCGCGTCGTTGACCAGTGGATGTACCACAGCCGCCTGTACGCCGTCGCCCGTTTTGTGACGATGCGCAACGACCTGGACCTGATCCAGCTCAACTCTTTCGGCTGCGGTCTCGATGCCCTGACTACCGACCAGGTGCAGGAGATTCTGGAGGCCAGCGGCAAGATCTACACCGTGCTCAAGATCGACGAGGTGTCCAACCTGGGCGCCGCGCGCATCCGCATCCGCTCGCTCATGGCAGCGCTCAAGGACCAGGAGGCCGAGCGCTTGGCAGAGGCCACGGCCGCGGGCGAGGCCTACGAGCAAGGCGATGCCGCGCCGGTGGCGCCCTCCACGGATGCCCCCGCGTTCGCGAGCCGCAAGTACACGTTTGAGGCGCAGCGTGAGAGCGCATCGACCGCGTGGCCCAAGGTGCCCTTTACCGAGCAGATGCGCGAGGAGGGCTACACCATCCTGTGCCCGCAGATGGCGCCGATCCACTTTGACCTGGTCAAAGAGGTGTTCCGTGGTGCTGGCTACAACTTGGAGCTGCTGCCCTCGACTGACCACGATGCCGTCGAGGCCGGCCTGCGCTATGTGAACAATGACATTTGCTACCCGTCGATCCTGGTGACGGGCCAGATTATGGAGGCCATCGAGAGCGGCCGGTACGACCTGTCCAAGACGGCTGTGGTTATCAGCCAGACCGGCGGCGGCTGCCGCGCTACCAACTACATCGCACTCATCCGCAAGGCCCTGCGCGAGAGCGGCCACCCCGAGATCCCGGTGATTTCGCTTTCGGCCGTGGCGCTCGGCGAGGACAACCCCGGCTTTAAGGTTACGCCGGCGCTGCTCAAGCAGGCGGTCTACGCGGTGCTCTTTGGCGATGTGATGATGCAGATGCTCTACCGCTGCCGCCCGTACGAGGCAACGCCCGGTGCCGCCAACGCGCTCTACGAGGAGTACATGGCGCGCGCCCGCAAGCTGGCGCCTAAGTTCAACAGGCATAACTACACCAAGCTTGCTCGCGAGGCCATCCGCGCGTTCGACACCATGCCGCTCGTGGGCGAGGGTACCAAGCCGCGCGTGGGCGTGGTCGGCGAGATTCTGGTCAAGTTCCATCCCACGGCCAACAACCACGTGGTCGATGTCATTGAGCGCGAGGGCTGCGAGGCTGTGGTGCCGGGCCTGCTCGACTTCTTCCTGTACTCCATGAGCAACGCCGAGCTGCAGAAGGATGAGCTGGGAAGCTCTGCTACCACGCGTGCGGGCATGCAGGCGCTCATCAAGCTCGTGGACTGGATGCGTACGCCGGTGGAGGAGATGCTCGAGAAGTCCCGCCGCTTTGAGGCGCCCGAGCGCATCGGCACCATGGCCGACAAGGCCCGTACGGTGCTTTCGGTATGCAACAACATGGGCGAGGGCTGGCTGCTCACGGCCGAGATGCTCGACCTGATCGACCACGGCGCGCCCAACATCATCTGCACGCAGCCCTTCGCGTGCCTGCCCAACCACGTGGTGGGCAAGGCCGTGATCAAGGAGCTGCGCCGTCAGCACCCCGAGAGCAACATCGTCGCAGTGGACTACGACCCCGGCGCGTCTGAGGTCAACCAGCTCAACCGCATTAAGCTCATGATCAGCGTGGCCAAGGAAAACATGCGCGCCGGTAAGGGCTTTAAGCTCGAGAAGGTGGCGCCGCTCGCGATGGACGAGGTCACCGGCCAGATGCGTGCCCATGACGGCTGCGTGAGCTGCGGCTCGGTCGATGAGAGCGCCGTGGCGTCGGTCGCTGAGCGCCTGGGATGCGGCATTAAGAAGTAACTGGCCTGCTTTGGGCTAGATATGAGGCAAACGGGTGGTAGCCGTACCGGCTACCACCCGTTTTGCTGGACATATGTTGCGTAAACAACCCGGCTATTACCCCTTGCGAACTTAGATTTCGGAAGTATGCGGCAAAATCTGAATAGGCCGAGCATACCGGATATGTACAAGCTCTGTACCTGCGGTTTTATTGGCGGAAAACCGGGGTGTGCTCAAGGCTTCCGGAATTTGCCGCATACTTCCGCAAACGACGTCTCGGTGGCACAAAAAAATCGTCCTCGGAACCCTGAGATAATGAACAAATGTTGCCGTTCGCCGCAAATTACCGTCCGTTTATAGAACCCACCCCCAGCGCGCGTCCTCCTTACGGTTGAATAAATACACATGTATGGAATTACGTAAGAGAGGACCGTCCCATGAGCTACAAGACCGTTTGTGTTGCCGGCGGCGGCGTGTTGGGAAGCCAGATTGCCTTTCAGGCTGCCTACTGCGGCTTTGATGTAACGATTTGGCTGCGCAGCGAGGGCAGCATCGGCCGCACCCAGCCCAAGATCGATCATGTGCGCGAGGAGTACATCGCTGCTATCGAGGGCATGGCGGACGGCACGGGCGAGTGGTGCGCCGGTATCGCCGATAGCGACCAGCCTTTCGACAAGGAGACGGCGCTCGCCGCCGTCGAGCGTGCCTACTCTACGCTCAAGCTGGAGTTAGATCTTGCCAAGGCCGTGGCCGACGCCGACCTGGTCATCGAGTCTATGGCCGAGGACACCCAGGCAAAAATCGAATTCTACAAGAAGCTCGCCCCGGTCCTCCCGCAAAAGACCGTCGTCGTAACGAACTCCTCTACGCTGCTGCCGAGCACCTTTGCCAAGTACACCGGCCGCCCCGAGAAGTACCTGTCGCTGCACTTTGCCAATTCCATCTGGAAGAACAACATGACCGAGGTCATGGCCCAGAGCCAAACCGACAAGCGCTACTTCGACGAGCTCGTCGACTTCGCTAACGACATTCGCATGCTGGCGCTTCCCGTCAACAAGGAAAAGAACGGCTACCTGCTCAACTCCATGTTGGTGCCGTGGCTGCTTTCGGGCCTTGACCTGTATGTCTCGGGTGTGAGTGACCCCAAGAGCATCGACCTCGCGTGGACGCGCGGCACCGGCGCTCCCAAGGGCCCGTTCCGCGTATTCGACACGGTGGGCATCCAGACGGCCTACAACATCGTCATGCAGTATCAGAAGGTCCCGGGCCTGGTGAGCCCGCTGCTCAAAAAGATGATGATGCCCTACAACTTTAAGGCTATGGCGTCCGTCCTCAAGAAGATGCTCGACGAGGGCAAGCTGGGTGAAAGCTCGGGTGAGGGCTTCTTTAAGTACTAACAATGATCCCTCGGGGACGGAGGAAAACGGATCATTTTTGGTCGCCAGCAGTGAGAGGATGGACCCAGAAATAGAAAGGAGTGGCAATGGGCCGGCTCGGGCTTTGAGGACAAGCTGCTGCAAGCCCAGGGCGTTTTTTCGCTCAATGCGGGCCAGCACAGCGTGACGTATCTGCCGAGTTCTGACATGGCAACGACCGGTTGCTACCAGGTGCTGCTGTACGACAACAACTTTGGTGCGGCCGAAAGCTATCCCAAGTTCGACTGGGGCCAGCTGGGCGCCGCGGTGGTGACCGACTACAGCCGCGGCACGCATTCGTTTGGGTGCATCTTTACAGTGGATGAGACGGCGCGCACCTACGAGCTCGAAGACCAGAACGCCGTGCCGTTTTCGGGCTATGTGAGCAGTGCGCAGCGCGTTGGTGATTCAAATAGCATGCTCGTGACATCGGGCCAAGCCAAGATCTTTACCGAGTACGATCGGTACGGTCTGGCCATCACCACCTACGAGATGGAAGCCGAAAAGTACATCTACCGCGTGTACAAGTACGAGCTGTAGGGCCGCGCTTGGGTTTGACCAATGGAGTATGAAAACATGCCGCTCGCCGATGCCCCTTCCGCGAGTGGCAGCCATATGGTTTAATGTCAGAAACATATAGTTGTCGCCAGCCTGCAGGCGACGTTCCCCCTGATATCGGAGGTTCCAGGTATGTTCCGCGCTCCGTTAAACAACTATCGGTTGGGTTAACATGGGTCGCCGTACTATTTCGATCGCCCTTGCAGTGGTCTGCCTGGCTGTGCTACTGGGCGCTACAGGGCTGTTTGCTATAAGCCGAGAAACGTCCTATATGCAGGAATGCGCTTCCGAAGGGTTTGCCATTGATGGTTTCTATCGGGATGACAAAACGAGTCGGGAAACCCTGGCTTTTCTTGAGGATGACAACTGTCGATGGCAGCTGGTCGACCAAGACGGAATCTGCACAGACGGACAGTTTAAGCGTACGGATGATCCCAATATCCTGGTATTAAAGAAGGAAAACGGCGAAGAATTCGGCACGGTTCACGTTGCGTATATATCGCGCCGACGCAATCAGGGGCAGATTTACCTAATTAGAAATACTAAGGTGACCCGATTTTATCTTGTGAGCACCGATCCGGCGTTTACGGTGGAGTCTGGCGATGTCGATGCGGACGTCTGATTCACGGCAATAAAACAGCGAGCGGGGCTCGAGTGTGAACTGCACCCCGCAATTTGCTCGTGTCCGTATCGCGTCTGCGCCTCGTCATAACTTGCGTCCGTGCGAGCGCTCATCCCGCGCCGGCATCACTTCACGTCAAACTCCACGCGATCGAGCTCGGGCACATTGAGGTCGATGAGCTTGCGAGCGACGTGGCGGTCGTGTGCCCCAAGCGCCTCGATTGTCGCCACATGGGCGACAATCTCGCGCTCGACGATGCCCTCCTCGTCGCCTTCGGTGGCCGAGGTCTCGACGGCGACGGTGTAATCCTTAAAGCCTGGCAGCACCGCCGCAAGCTCGCGCGTGGTTTCGGTAACGCCGTAGCCGTCCTGCACGCCGGCCTGCGCCGAGCCGATAGACCCCGCCGTCATAACGATGCAGGGGATGGCAAAGACTATCGTGCCCACAATGATGCGGCGGCGCACTTTGCGTGACAGCTCGTCGACCTCGGCATTTTCCTCAGCAGTTACAATACCGTCGCCGTTCAGGTCGCGCTTGAGCGGCACGCGCAAAAGAAGCAGCACGGCTTCGGCAGCCAGCGCGATAAAGACGACGTTGATGCCAAACTCATAAAGCGCCGAGAGAAACAGTGGCCCGCTTGCGATGGCGATGCCATAGCCCGCCGCGCACAGGGGCGGCATGAGCGCGGTCGCCACGGCCACGCCGGCGATGAGCGTGGCGGGTTCCTGGTCGCGCGAGTTGCCCAGGCCACCCGCAAAGCCGCCCGAGCGCGCGACGGCAAGGTCCCACACGGTCGGTGTCGAATTGTCGATGATGGCGGCCGTGGTGGTGCCAAGGGGCGAGAGCTTAAAGTACAACGTGGATGTGACCAGGCAAAAGGCCATCTGTAGAGCCAAGCCCGCGACGGCCTCGACGGTAATTTCGCGGTCGAGCGTGGCGATGCCGTATGCCATGGCAAGGACCGAGCCCATGAGCGGGCAGATGAGCATGGCGCCTACAATGGCGATATCCGAGTCGATATCGAGGCCGACGCTCGCGATGAGCATAGCGATGATGAGGATGCACAGGTGAGAGCCGGTCAGGCGCGCCCCGTTTACAAAGCGCTTGCGAATCACGTGATAGGGCGCGCGTCCCTCGCGAATGTTGAATGCCCGCTTTAGAAAGCGGCTTGCGTTCTCCATGGCCTCGCTGTGGGCGGGGCGGATGCCATGGCGCCGATGATGGCGCTCGTGCAGTCGCTTGAGCTGTTGTTTATCGAGTTCCATGTCCACCTCTTTCTGGCACGTGCCGCGTATCCCGCCCGTCGTCTTTACTCTACACCGCGTTGAGCGAGGTGTCAGACAGGGTTTGTTGACCTGGAAGTCAGGCCAATCGGTATGACTAAAAACGCCGTGAGGATCATAAGAGTCAAATAGACAAAAAAGCGCGGGGCCGGATGGTCTCCGACCCCGCGCTCTGTACGGGTACGTTGTTGTTGGGTTTATCCCAGCAGGCTCAGACCGACGGAGACAAACGCCAGGATAACGCCGACGATGGACTCGCCGCCCAGCAGGCCGCTGGCGACGACCAGGCCCTGCTCCTGGAAGGCGGCGTCCTTGGCGGCCTTTTCCTCGTCCGAAAGACCGGCCTCGGCGTCACGGTGTGCGGTCCACTTGTCGTAGGCGAGCTTAACGCAGGAGCCCAGGAAAGCCGTGAGCGACATATAGAACGGCAGGTACACGCCTAGGCCGATCATCATGGCCGGAATGCCGAGCCAGTACATGACGATGCCGGCGATAAAGCCGCCCGCAAACCACGGCACGCTCGGGATGCCCGAGACCATGGTGGCGACCACACTTGCCTGCGCGGCCACAAAGCTCTTGTCGGGGCCAAAGGCGTCCGGACCATAGGCGGTGACGAGCGCGACCATGACGGCGGCGGCGACCAGGGCGCCCACGATGCCGCCGATGGCCTGGCCGACCCACTGTGCGCGCGGGTTGGTGCCCAGCACGGCGCCGGCCTTAAAGTCGTTCATGACGTCGCCCGCAAGGCCGCACGCTACGGCTACGATGCCTGCGATAAAGAACAGCTTGACCTGAGCGAGCTGCGCGAAGGCGGCAACGATGAGCATGACGATGAGGCCGAAGATCTCCATGGGGTCGATACCCGTCTGGCCGCAGCTCTGCGCGCTCATGATGGTGGTGACAAAGGTGAACAGCGTGACGATGACGGCCGGAACGGGGCCAAGGTCGAGCACGATGGCGATGATCACGGCGATGGCGGCAGCGCCCAGGCCGATGATGCCGGCGTCGAGCTTAAGGGAGCCCGAGATGAGCGACTGCTCGTCGGTGCCGGTGGAGCTGTCGGCGGCAAGACCGCGGACGATGCCGGCGACCTGCGGCAGGATGTCCTTGAGGACGACGGCGACGCCAAAGCCCATCATAAGACCCATGCCCAGGGACTTGACGATGCCCTGCGCGGTCACAACATCGAACAGGCCGGCAGCGGTGCCGCCGACGATGATGCCAAAATTACCCAGCAGCGCGCCGGCAAACCAGAACGCGACGGGGGCGAAGCCCACCAAAAAGCCGATGGACAGCAACATGGGCGAATTATAGATGGCAAAGGTCACGCCGGGGATATTGAGCGTGCACAGCATGCTGGGCACCACGCCCAGAGCGTCGCGCAGCACGCTGTAGATGCCTGCGATGGCCATGGAGCCAAAGAGCTGCTTACCGGTCTTGCCGCCGGCCTCGGTAGCACGTAGGGTCTGAGCTGCGGCGTTGCCGGTGGGGAACTCCAGCGCGGCGTCCACGATAAAGTGACGGTGGATGAGCGCTGTCGCTAGAAGGCCCAAGATGGTGCCGGCGAGCGCTACGATAAACATGTCGAGCCAGCTGATCTGGTCGGCATAGCCCAACATCCAGGCGCCCGGGATGGTAAACGCCAGGCCGCCGGCGACCATGGCGCCCGCAGACATGATGGTGTGGGTAACGTTGGCCTCGTTGAGGCTGGCGTTGCCCATGAGCTTCAGGAAGAACAGCGAAATGACGGCAGCGAAAATGATCGGCCAGGGGAGGGCGCCCATCTTGAGGGCGGTATAGGCCGAGCTTGCCGTGATGATCACGCAGCCAAGGACGCCGATGACGACGCCGCGCAGCGTGAGTTGACCGCGCATCGAGGTGCGGTTCGAGGGATTGCTCATATAGAACTCCTTTGCGTATATCCGCTTCCCCCGGGAGCGCCGCTACGGATACGGCGCGGGAAGTCGGGTTACCAAGGGCCGCCGCGTGAGCTCGCGCGCGACCGCGCACCAGTATAGCGGCAAGGTAGTCATTTTGGGACGGGGCTATTTTAGCTACCCTTTGACAGTCGACGAATTATCTGGGATTGGGGCAAATATCAACCGACATATTGGGGTAGCTAAAATAGCCCCGTCCCAAAATGACTACCTGGGATGGCTGGTTCGGGTAGGCGATATACTGCTGGGCAGACGAAAGGAGCGCCGACGATGCTTAATGGGTGCGCATATATATTGACGGTCGACGTGGGCAACACGTTCATTCGCTTTGGCCTGTTTGCCGAGGATTCGGCCGCGGCGCAGGAATGTCCGCTTGCGACGTGCGAGATCACCACGCCGTCGAGCATCACAGCAGACGAGGCGCGCATGCGTCTCGTGCAGGTCATGGCCGCACTGGCGGCCGATGCGGGCATGCCGGGTGCGCTTGTGCCCGCGGCTGCTGTGCTGAGCTGTGTGGTCCCGGCGCTCGAGCGCCCGTGGAAGGCAGCGCTTTCCCGTACCTGCACGGGGCGCGTGCTCACGGTGGGGCCGGGCCTCAAGACCGGCATACCCGTGCACTACGACGATCCGGCCGAGATCGGCCCCGACCGCATCGCCGATGCCGTGGCGGCCCGCGCCGTCTACGGCTCGCCGTGCATTGTGATCGACCTGGGCACGACGACCAATATCGAGGTGATTGACGCGCACGGCACCTTTGTCGGCGGCGTCATCGCGCCCGGTCTGGCGCTCGGCGCCCGCTCGCTTTCGGCGGCAGCAGCGCGCCTACCCCAGGTTGAGCCCTCGGCGCCGACACACGTCATCGGCCGCAACACGCGCGAGGCCATGCGCTCGGGCGTGGTTTTGGGCGAGGTGGCGCGCATCGATGGCATGCTCGACATGGTGCTTGCCGAGATGCGCGCGACCAAGGCCGCGGGGGAGGGCGATGTGCCCATCGTCATTACCGGCGACGATGCCGAGGCACTTGCGGCGTTGGTCGGTCATAGCCTGACGGTTGATGACGCGTTGACGCTGCGGGGCCTCGCCGAGCTCTACCACATCAACCAAAAGCCCCGCCGCGCGTAGCGATGGGGGCAATGGGACAAAAACGTCTCCACCTTCCACCTGCTACAATGGGTCAAACTATTGCGATTTCGGAGGTGTCTGGCATGTCGGACGATCTTCATCAAACTGCGTCGGGCAAGCGCCGCGACGTTATTAGCTGGGATGAGTTCTTTATGAGCGTGGCCATCGCCGCGCAGCGCCGCAGTAAGGACCCCAACACGCAGGTGGGCGCGTGCATCGCCAACACCAACCACCGCATCCTTTCGGTGGGCTACAACGGTACGCCCTCGGCGCTCAACGATGATTTTTTCCCGTGGGGCACGAGCGATGACCCGTTGCAGGACAAGCACAACTACGTGGTGCATGCCGAGGCAAACGCCGTGCTCAACTACCGCGGCTCGCTCAAAGACCTTGAGGGTTCCACGGTCTACGTCACGCTGTTCCCGTGCCACGACTGCGCCAAGATCCTGGCGCAGGTGGGCGTGGGCGAGGTCGTCTACCTGGACAACAAGTATGCCGACACCGATGACGGCCGTATCAGCCGCCGCATTCTCGACTCCTGCGGCATCAGCTACCGCCAGGTCATCGTCGATGTCCAGATTGGTACCGGGGGACAGGCTCAGCAGTAGCGCGTGCCAACGCCAGCTGGCGGCAAAACAGCCAAAAGAGCCCCGTCCCAAATTGACTACTCGTGAAAGTCGCGTCTGCGCGCATGGACGGCTCGTGAGCGGGTACATGGCTGTAGTAACATAGCTTCTGTCCGCGGGCGTGCCCGCGTTGTTGTGAGAAAGGAGCCCCTGTGGCTGTTAACGAAGAGCTGCTTAAGAAGGTTCTTGAAGAGATTCGCCCCAACCTGCAGGCCGACGGTGGCGATATGGAGTATGTGGGCGTCGACGACGAGGGCGTCGTCAAGCTGGAGCTGCAGGGCGCCTGTGCCGGCTGCCCCATGAGCTCGCTAACCCTTTCCATGGGCATCGAGCGCATCCTGAAGGAGCACGTGCCCGGCGTTACCCGCGTTGAGCAGGTCAATGCTTCCGGCGAGGCCGAGGACCTGTACGACGAGTACGCACCGTTCTAAGATGCGAAAGCTGCGGACGGTACGCTCCGCATAGACGTTACGCCCAAATATGCGGCTGCGAGCGTAAGGCCCGCGGCCGCATTTGTATGTAGGGAGCAGGGGATCGATATGCTCAACGACCTCTACCATATGCTTGATCCCGTCGCGATCTCGGCGGGCCCCATCACCATCTACTGGTACGGTCTGGCCTACGTGGTCGGCGCTCTGCTCACGGCGGTCGTTATGTACCGCACGCAACGTCGTTGGGGCTTCGACATTACGATTGATGACCTGACGAGCGTCGTGGTCGGCGCGGTCTTTGGCCTGATTATCGGCGCGCGCCTGTTTTACGTCGTCTTTTACGGTGATGGCTACTATTTGGCCCACCCGCTCGAGATCTTTGCCACCAACGAGGGAGGCATGAGCTTCCACGGTGGCCTGGTGGGCGGCATCTTGGGCGGCATCATCGTGTGCCGCATGTACAAGCTCGACGCCTGGACTTTGGCAGACCTCGCGGTCATCGGTGCTCCGCTGGCCCTGTGCCTGGGGCGCTGCGCCAACTTTGTCAACGGCGAGCTGTGGGGCAAGCCGACCGATCTGCCCTGGGGCGTGATCTTTGGCGGCACCGCGGGCGATATGCCGCGCCATCCCTCCCAGCTCTACGAGGCGTTTCTTGAGGGCGTCGTGCTCTTCTGTATTTTGCAGGTGCTCAGCCGCAAAAAGCCGCTACTGCCCCAGGGCACGTTTATGGGCGTGTTCGTGATGGGGTACGGCATCGTCCGCTTTCTCGTTGAGTTCGTGCGCGTGCCCGATGCGCAGCTGGGCTATCTGCTGGGCGGCGTCATCACCATGGGCCAGCTGCTGAGCCTGCCGCTCGTGATCGCGGGCCTGGCGCTCATCATTTTCGCCCGACACCGCAATCGCCCCCAGCGCATCTACCTCGACGCCTAACCACCAAAACCACCACAAAGGGGACAGGCACCTTTGTGGTGATTCGCTGGGCAACGATGACAGAACCGTAACGTTTCCCCAGATAAAACCTGCCAAAATAAACCTGTCCCTTTTTGGCAGGTTTCTAGAAAGGCTTTCGGACTGTGAAGGATCCCGACCTCTCCACAACGGCTGCGCGCGACGCTGCCCGCATCGTCTGGTTTAAGCGCTACCCTGCCAAGCAGACGCTCATCGCATTTTTGCTCGCGCTGTTGGCGACCACGGCGTTTTCCATCGATCCCGCCCCGGTGTCGAGCAACGCAGTCTTGGCGATTGACCCCAAAGCCTCGGGCATGCTGTACGTGTGCTACGAGGTGCTCCTCTCGTTTGCCGGCCATACCGACGCGGTCATGCTGCTTGCGCTTGCCTGCCTGCTCACGCTGCCATTTCGCTACGTGTTCTTTGGCCGCGGCGACGCTTGGCGTCCCTCGGTGATCCTTCCGTCGCTGTTCTTTGCCGTCTGCATGGTGTTTGGCCGCAGCTACGACCTCACCGATTCGGCCGAGATCGTGCTCGGCGACAAGGCCCGCATCATCTGCGCCTGGATAGGCGGTGCGGGCTGGATGCTCTTGGCGGTCGTTGCCTTCTACCTCGCCTTTGAGTGTCTAGATTGGCTGAGCTCTCGGCGCATTCCGTTTTCCGAAGCACACTTTGGCCGCGTATGGCGTGTGGCTCACGCCGTGCTCTCGGTCCATCCCTTTGCCGGGCCCTTCCTGGTGCTTATGATCGTCTGGGCGCCCACGCTCATCGCTTCGCTGCCTGGCCTTTTTATGGGAGATACGGGTGCGCAGATTCGCCAGTGGTTCAACTACCCCAACGGCACGAGTGACTACCTGCGTCTGCTCAATCCCAATGTGTTGCTCAACGGACATCACCCCGTGGCGCACACGGCCATCATCGGTTCGTGCGTCCAGCTGGGGCTTTCGCTGTTCAATAGCGCCAACGCAGGTCTTGCCATCTACACCTGCGCCCAGTTCGTCATTACGGCCGCCTGCATGGCCTATTCCATCTCGTCGCTGCGCAAGCTGGGCGTGAGCCTGCCGGTCCGCGGCGTGATCCTGCTGTTCTTTGTGTTTATGCCCATGTTCTCCAACTACGCGGCCCTGCTTACCAAAGATGTGCTGTTTGCCGACGCGTTTTTAGTGCTGTTGGTGCAGACCGTGAAGCTCGTGGCATGCGGCCTGCCCCGTCGCGATGCCAATGCCGAGCGTGCGGGCGAACAGAGGCCCGTGCTCTTTGCGCGCCATGATTGGCTGCTGCTCGCTCTGGGCGCCATGGGTTCCACGTTTCTGCGTAACGGCGGCCTGGTGTTTCCCCTGGCGGCATGCGTAATCGCGGCGGCGTTTTGCGCATGGGACGCGCATGTGGCTCATCGTGCAGCCAAGCAGGCTGGTGCTGCGCCTTCGGGCGCCATCCCGCGTTTCCGCTGGGTCGGCGTCCTCGCGGTGCTCGCGCTCTGTCTTGCCTCCAATATGTACTTCACCAAGGTCTTTATGCCGGCGCACGATATCACGCCTGGTTCCAAGCGCGAAATCCTCTCGATTCCGTTCCAGCAGACGGCTCGTTTCGTCCAAAAGCACGACGGCCTCAACTCGGGCGTCAACCCCACGGTTAAGGAGGACGGCACCATCGTGGAGGCTCCTTGCGACGGCTTGGTGACCGACGAAGAGCGTGCCGTGATCGACCGTGTGCTCAAGTACGAGAACCTGGGCCGCCGTTACAACCCGGATAAGTCGGACGCCGTCAAAAATTGCTTTAACGAGTATGCCTCGCAGGAGGACATCAAGGCCTATTTTGAGGTGTGGGCCCAGATGTTCAAAAAGGACCCCGGGTGCTATATCTCGGCGCTCATCAATAACTACTATGGGTATTTTTATCCGAGCGCTCGCGACGCATGGGTCTACAGCACGGCGCGCAGTGCCGAGATCATGGCGAAGCCCGATAACCTCAAGTACTTTGACTTCCATCCGGTCGATAGCAAGGTTGTGCGCTGGTGCGACCACCTGATCAACCTGTATCGCGTGGCAGTACAACGCATCCCGTTTATCTCGCTCACCATGAGCTCGGCCACCTATGTGTGGATCATGATCGCCGTGGTGGTCTATCTGCTACGTCGTCATTCATGGCGCGGGCTGGCCATTTGGGTGCCGCTGCTGGGCGTGCTCGCCGTGTGCCTGATTGGCCCCTGCAACGGCTCGACCTACATGCGCTACCTGTATCCGGTCATCGCCTGCATGCCCTTTGCCATCGGCGCCACCATCACCCGCAGCGACCTCCTCTGGTCCTAATTTGGTGCAAAGGGGGCAGGTTGCTTTGCACCAAGGGACTGTATCATCACGACGCCTTCATTTTGGGGTTTATCTCGCAGGCCAGTAGGTATATCATAACGACGTTTGTTTATATTGCCCGAGCATCTGCGCTGGGCTTTAGGTCGAAACCGATAGGAGACACGTATGTCCGGACACTCTAAGTGGGCCACAACCAAGCATCGTAAGGGCGCGCAGGACGCCAAGCGTTCCGCCCTCTTCTCCAAGCTGAGCCGCAACATCACCGTTGCTGCCCGTCTCGGCGGCGACCCGCTGCCCGAGAACAACGCCAGCCTCGCCGCTGCCGTTGCTAAGGCCAAGGCTCAGTCCATGCCCAAGGACAAGATCAAGTCCGCTATCGACAAGGCCTTCGGTTCGGGTGCCGATGCCGCCGTCTACGAGAACATCGTGTACGAGGGCTACGGTCCCGCCGGTGTCGCCGTCTACGTTGACTGCCTGACCGACAACCGCAACCGCACCGCCGCTGATGTCCGTTCCGCCTTCTCCCACGCTGGTGGTAACCTGGGCACCTCCGGCTCCGTCGCCTTCCAGTTTGAGCGCAAGGGCCAGATCGTCGTCGCCAAGGAGATCCTGGACGAGAACGCCAAGAAGGAGACCATGATCGCCAACGGTCCTGCCGGTGACGAGGATGAGTTCATGATGGCCATCGCCGAGGCCGGTGGCGAGGACTACGAGGACGCCGGCGAGGAGTGGATCGTCTGGACCGCTGCTAACGACGTCATGGCTGTCTCCAAGGCGCTCGAGGAACAGGGCGTCCAGGTCAAGGGCTCCGAGACCACCATGGTCCCGACTACCCCGACCGAGGTCTCCGGTACCGACGCCAAGAAGGTCCAGCGCCTCATCGACCGTCTTGAGGAGCTCGACGACGTCCAGGATGTTTACAGCACCATGGACATGACCGACGAGGTCATCGCTGCCCTCGAGGAGGAGTAGCGCCCACACGGGTTAAGCCGTGCATATCTGGGCATAATGAAGCGAGCATGCAAGCCTCGTGGAATAGATGAGCCGGATCCGCGTGCGTATGGCACCGGACCCGGCTCTTTTATAATGATGCGAATCGTTTTGCATTCTGTGGACCGAAACCTGAAGGGAGCGCGCGTGCGCGTACTCAAACGAGCCCTAGCGATCGTGTATCTTGCCGCCGCCATCGTGGTGCTGGGTACGCTTGTCTGCCAGTTCTGGGGACCGTATACGTATCGCTTTATGCTGCTGCTGCGTGACGCCATGCCTCGCGTCGTCGTTACGGTGTGTGCCGCTATCGTGGCGCTTGGCGTGCTCATCGGTTTTTTCCGCCTGATGTTCGCGCGTCGCGAGCCGTCCTGCGTGCATCCGGCGGGGGAGCGCAATATCGAGGTCACGCTCGCAGCGCTTTCCTCGTGCGCCCGTGCCGCGGCAGAGTGCGATGATCGCGTGATGGTTGAGCATATCGAGGCACGCGTTCAAGGCTCCGACGAGTCGCGCGTTCGTTTTAAGGTCGAGGCCATCGCGCTCGATGACAAGGACGTTGCCGCTCTTGCCACCTCGATGCAGCAGCGCATCGAGAAGGCCTGCGACACCATGCTCGGCACGCCGGGCACGACCGCGCGCGTCCGTTTTTTGCCGTCCAAGACTACCGTCCAGACCGTGGAGGTTTCCGGTGAGTGATACCAATCAAGACAAGACCGCCCGCACGCCGCGCCTGACGATCGACCAGAACGCTACGCCGGCAGGCGAGTCCGCCGACACCAAGCCCGAGGCCGGCGAGCAGCACGACAGCGCCGCCAACGACTTTGACGAGGCCATGGGTCTCATCAAAGGTACGGGCGCTGCTATCTGGAGCTACGCCGTGCGCCACCCCAACACTACGCTCGGCGCCGTGGCTGGCTTTATCCTCGCCGTGCTGGTACTTACGTTGGGCCTGTGGGACACGCTCGTCATCGCATTCTTTGTGCTGATTGGCGCCGTGATCGGCCAGATTCGCGACGGCGAGAACGGTATCGTCAACTTCTTCGGCCGCCTGTTTAGCGGCCGCTAATACGTATTCGACTGTCGCATCCGCGGCAGGCATAAGGAGGAACCATGGCTTTTAACACGAAGGTCGATGTGGCCGATACCGAGCTCGAAGCGAATGAGACCGTCGTCGATGCCGGGGACGTGACGCTCGAGGACGAGGCGCTCGTCGAGGCAGAGTCCGAAGACGAGGCGGACGAGGACGACGAGGAAGCGGACGAGTCCGAGGACTCGCTGACCTATTCCAACGGCGTGATCGAGAAGATCGTCGCCATGGCCACCCGCGAGGTGCCGCATGTTCTGGGCATGAAGGGTAACCTTATGCACTTTGTGCAGGAGCAGTTTGGTGCCGAGAACCTGACCAAGGGCGTGACGGTCGAGGTCACCGACGACAACCGCGTGGTCGTCAACATCTCGGTCATCATCGAGTATGGCGCCTATGCGCCTGCGATCTTTGACGACGTTAAGGCGCGCGTCACCGAGCGTCTGGCCGCGATGACCGGCCTTGAGGTGGCAGGCGTCAACCTGCGCATCGAGGATGTCATCACCCCCGAGGAGTACGAGCACCGCACCAGCCAGCACGAGTAACCTACTAAAAAGGGACAGGTTTGTTTTGGTAGGTTTTACCTGCGAAAACGCCAAACGGTCGACCGCGCAAGCAGAAGCGCGGTCGACCGTTTTCTATATAGCCTCGATCTAGTCATACCGCTCGTCTAACTAAGGGTTGCAATCTTCGCGTTCCGCGTTACCCTAATGGGCGCATTGTTTCCAAATTGTTAACGAGGGGTTGCCGTAATGGCCGACGAACACGAGACCGAAAGCAAGGCATGGGCGATTGAAGCCGCTGCGGCAGAGGCGGCGTCGCGTGCCGCCGAGGAAGTGCATCGTCCTCCGGTGGTGCCGATGGAGCGCGTTGTCGGTCGCGAGGATATCGAACGTGGCGAGCGCGCCGGCCGCAAGCGCAGCCAGGAGCCAGGCTTTCCGCGCTTTTTTGCCGAGCTCAATTTGGGCCTGATCCTCACGGCCTTTGCCATCGTGGCCTTTAAAACCCCCAATCACTTTGCCTTCGGCGGCACCTCGGGTGTGTCGGTCATTCTTTCCACGCTGTTCCCGACTCTGCCCGTCGGCGTCTTTATGTGGATTATCAACGCGGTCCTGGTCATCCTGGGCTTTATCTTTTTGGAGCGCAAGGCAATCCTTTGGAGCGTCTTTGCCTCGTTTGCGCTTTCGGCCTACGTCTCGCTGTTTGAGCTCTTCATCCCGACGGATGTTTCGATGACGGGCGATATGTGGCTCGACCTGTGTTTTGCCGTCATCTTGCCGGCGCTGGGCAGTGCCATTGTCTTTGACATTGGCGCCTCGACGGGCGGCACCGACATCCTTGCCATGATCCTCAAGCGTCGTACGACGCTCGAGATCGGACGCGCCTTGTTGCTGGTCGATATCGGCATCGTGACCGTCGCGGCTTTCCTGTATGGCCCGCGCGTCGGCCTGTACTGCGTACTTGGCTTGTTTGCCAAGACGCTCGTGGTCGATAAGGCCATCGAGAGCATTCACCTTCGTAAGGTCTGTACGATTATTTGCGCCGAACCGCGCAAAGTCGAGGAGTTTATCGTCAAGCATCTCAACCGCACAGCAACAATCAGCCGTGGTTACGGCGCCTTCTCGGGCAGGTGCGTCACGGTGATTATGAGCGTGCTGAGCCGTCGCGAGGCAGTACAACTGCGCCGCTATACCCGCGATATCGATCCGAATGCGTTTATCACGATCGTTGACAGCTCCGAGATTGTGGGCAAGGGCTTCCGCGGCACGAACTAGCCCTGGTGCGCGCTTCGAATCATTGAATTAACCGGCTGCGTTGCAAATCGGTCATCTTGGGGTATTTGTCCCCACATTGGGCGATAATGATGCCAAAGACATCGTTTGCGGTCCAGGTGATTCGCTCTAGATACGAAGGGATGATTTCGATGTTCTGTTCGCAGTGTGGCGCCCCCATGGGCGATAACGACAAGTTCTGCGGCGTGTGCGGTGCCCCTAATACCGAGGTCAAGGCCGCCGGTCCCGCTCCGCAAGCTCAACCTCAGCCGCAGGGTCAGCCGTTTGCCCAGCCGCAGCCGTTCGTTGCGCCCCAGCCGGCTATGAACGCGCCCAAGGGTTGCATGGCTCAGGCCTTCAACGACATGCTTAAGGTTCCCGGCGCCTTGGTTCGCGTATGCCAAATCGCCTTTTTGCCGGCGCTGATCTGTGTTGTCTCGGTGCTGGTGCTGTTTATCCCCGTTATCGGCGGTATCGCAGCGGCCATTGGCTTTTTGCTCGCGTACGTGGCAAGCGTGTGCGGCGCGGGCTTTGCCATCGAGTGGGGTCGTGACCTGTCGCTCAAGGATGATAACGGCATGGAGCGTCCGCTGCTGCGCTCGACCTCGTTTGGATTGGGCATTTTCTCGTCTGTCATTACCGGTGTGCTCGAGTTCGTGGCCATTATTCCGGTGATTGGCGTGGTGTTCTCGGCTATCGAGAGCGTCGTGATCGGTGCCGTCGGTTCATATTATTTCAATGGTTGGAGCGGTCTTGAGGGTGCCCTCATCGGTTCGATGGGGCTGCTTGTCTTTGCCATGATCGTGTCGGTGGTACTGGGCATCTTCTTTAAGATGTTTGGTGATGCCGCCGTGATGCACTTTGCCGTCGCGGGGCGCGTGGAAAGCGCGTTTTCGCTCGAGAAGGTCTGGAAGTCTTATAAGGCCAACCTGGGCAAGCTATTCTGCGCCTCGATTCTTCCCGAGTTTTTGACGGGCATCGTGTCGCACATCATCACGTGGATCTTCACCGCCATCTTTGGCGCCATTGCTACGTTTGGTATGTATAGCTATTACTATCGCCCCACGGGTCTTGAGGCAATCATCGAGGGCGGCGGCATTACGCTCATCCTGTTCTTGATGATCGTTGCCTTTGTCACGGTGTTCCTGACTGTGTTTGGCAAGATGCTCAAGTATCGCGCCGTTGGCTACTGGGCCGCGCGCTATGCCAGCGAGTGGTCCGACGAGGATACCGACGACGTCCTGACGTTTGTGCTCCCGGGTGAGAAGAAGCCTGCTCCTGCGGGATTCAATCCCACGGCCGCCACTGGTGCTGCACCTGCTCCGGCACCTGCCCCTGCACCCGCGCCTGCACCTGCCCCTGCACCCGCGCCTGCACCTGCTCCGGCACCTGCCCCTGCACCCGTGTTGATGTTCACTAAGAAGTGGTCCGAGTGATCACTGGGAAATAAGCACCGTGA